>CAZSTA010000103.1:0-12187 GCA_964609495.1 uncultured bacterium
TTATCTCAATGTCCCCTCTCCCCTCGTGGGAGAGGGATAGGGTGAGGGGGAATTATATCTTGAACTCACTAGCGAATATTTGAAGCTACTTAACATATTCTCAGCACGAAATTTTATATGCATCCCTTAGCTTAGTTACTTGACAGAAGACTTTTTTTATGGTATACTCTTTATTGTTAAAGAGATTAATTATAACTGAAGATTTGTAAATAACTACTCTAGTTTTTTACAATATGAGCTAAATTTGGTAATCGCGATATCTTGAGGAGCCTAAGGAGGAATTTAATGCAAAGAAACATTCAGTTGCAGATTCTAGCTATAGTTATATTGATAGGATTAGCGATCTATTTCGCCTTTCCTTTAGGGGAAAAGATAAAGTTAGGATTGGATCTAAAAGGTGGTATGCACCTCGTCTTAGAGGCTCAAGGTGAATTTGAGGATGAGGAAGCTAGAACTATAGCTATGAATCATGTTATAAAGATTATCCGCAACCGCGTCGATGAATTGGGAGTGGCTGAACCGGTCATTCAAAGATCAGGGCCAAATAGAATTTTGGTTCAACTACCTGGTATAACTGATATTGAGCGAGCTCGTAGATTAATCGGGGAAACAGCTTTGTTGGAGTTTAGGATAGTAAAAAATATCATCGAGAGGGTGAATGAAGAGGGAGAGAAAGAGATAGAATATGACCTGGGTGAAACCCTCCTTACTGGTGATAAGTTGAAGTTGGCTAAGGTAGGATATGATCAGCTTGGTAAACCTAAAGTTGATATACAACTCACAGATGAAGGTGGCGAATTATTTGAAAAGATCACGGGAGATAATGTAGGGCGACAATTAGCCATAGTGCTAGATGGAAAGGTGGAATCAGCTCCGGTTATTAAGACGAAGATCAGTGGTGGTAGAGCAGAGATAACCGGAATCCGTAGCCTTCAGGAGGCTAAGGATTTAGCCCTAGTTCTACGTACCGGTGCTTTACCTGTGGAGATGGATATAATAGAGGAGAGAACGATTGGCCCTACCTTGGGACGAGACTCTATAAGTAGTGGAGTAAGAGCCGCGATCATCGGAGCGATATTGGTTTTGATTTTTATGGTTATTTACTACCGATTCTATGGATTGGCCGCCGATCTAGCCTTGATAATCGCGGGTATATTGATATTAGGTGCCTTAGCCGCTACTAAAGCCACTCTGACTCTGCCCGGTATCGCTGGTCTAGCCCTAACTATCGGGATGGCTGTTGATGCTAACGTCATAATCTTTGAGAGGATCAAGGAGGAGTTGAGGAGTGGAAAGACGACTAGAGCCGCTATGCACTCTGGTCATAGCAAAGCGTTCTGGACCATCTTCGATGCCAATGTCACAACTCTGCTGGCCGCGGCCGTTCTATTCCAATTTGGGACTGGACCGGTAAGAGGCTTTGCCGTAACTTTGAGTATCGGTGTCGTAGTCAGTATGTTTACCGCTCTGGTAGTCACGAGATTGATTCTCATCTTATTCTCTATGTTTAAGGAGTTAGAATCCAAGGCTCTGCTTGGAGCTACTAGTATAAATTTCATGGGTAAGATCAGAACTGCGGCTATTGTATCGATAATTATCGTAGCAATAGGATTGGCATCGTTCTTCTTCCGGGGCTTCGCTTATGGGATCGACTTTTCAGGAGGAAACTTGCTCCAACTTCGTTTTGATAAGGCGGTGACTGTGGGTGATGTAAGGAAGGTGTTGGGCGAGTTTGGTTTAGAAAAGAGCGTTGTTCAGCGATTCGGTGGCGAGAGGGAAATCATTATCCGCAGTGAAGAACTGAAGCAGGAAGATATCGAGGGGGTAACTAGCGCTCTAAATGAGCAAATCGGTAATTCTGAAGTTCTCAGAGTAGAGACGGTAGGACCGACTATAGGTAGAGAATTACAGAAACAGTCTTTATACGCGGTTTTAGTATCGATGGCTTTTATGTTGGCTTATATCGCCTTCCGCTTCGATTTCAAGTTCGGAGTCGGAGCCATTGTGGCTTTAATCCATGATGTGATCATAGTGCTGGTGATATTTTCCCTCTTTCGTCTGGAGATAAGCGCTCCGATAATCGCTATCCTTCTTACTATAGTAGGATATTCGGTTAACGATACGATTATTATCTCCGATAGAATAAGGGAAAATCTAAGGTTGATGCGTCGTAAACCTATCGTTGAGGTTACTAACCTGAGCCTTAACCAGACTCTAGCCAGAACGATAAATACTGTTCTTACCACTATGCTGCCGACTTTGTCCTTGCTCTTCCTAGGAGGTAAGATCCTGCAAAACTTCGCTTTAGCTTTCGCTATAGGTCTCATCACCGGAACTTATTCCTCGATCTATGTAGCTAGCGCAATCGTCGTCTGGTGGAGAAATGTCTCCGAAAGGAGGAGAAAACTCTATAAAGAAGGCCCGCAGGTGAGAGCCACAAGTAGATAGGGTTCAATAGGGTTTTCAATTACGAGGAGGGGATAATGCAGACTTTTGTTATTATCATAGTCCTGTTGTTTATGATCTTAGCCTCGGTAATCGCCGCTCAAAATGCAGGACAGGATGTTACGCTTCAATTTCTTCTGAAGGATTGGTCCGTAACTATCAACGCTTTACCTCTGATCCTAGTCTCCATGCTTTTAGGGGTTATCCTTACCGCTGTTTTAGGAATCTCAAGTTGGATCAAGCAAGAGGGTCGGGTTCGAAGACTTAACTCCCGCATCAGGGAATTGGAAAAGGAATTAGCAGAAGCGGTAAGTAGTAGTAGGAGAGTTATTGGAGGTGAATTGCCTGCCTCTGATTCTCATCAACCTATCGCTCCTCCTATCCCTGAGGAGGATAGAAGAATAGAAGAGGTAAAATGATTGATCGCTATTTCCAAAATTTGGCGGCATCGAGGTAAGGAAAGGGAGGATATAGAACGCGAATTCATCGCTGAATTAGGTATCTCTCCGCTTCTAGCCCGTTTGTTGATTAATCGGGGGGTCGATGATCTACAAAAAGCCAAATTATTTATGAACCCCGGTTTAGACCAATTACATCCTCCCCGAATGATGAAGGGGATAGAGGAGGCTTCCGAGAGGATCAAGTATGGGCTGGCTAATAGAGAGAGGATCGTTATTTATGGAGATTATGATGTTGATGGATTGACCAGCACCGCTCTTTTGATGTCAGCTTTAAGAAACTTGGGAGGTTCGCCTCGTTGCTATATCCCCAATCGGCTGAGTGAGGGATATGGATTGACGGAGGATTCCTTAAATAAGATTCGCGAAGATGGAGTCGATCTATTGATCACGGTCGATTGTGGCATAACTGCCACTAAAGAGAGTCATTTGGCCAAGAAGCTGGGCATAGATCTTATCGTTATCGATCATCATCGTCCTAAAGAGGAACTTCCGCAAGCGGTGAGCTTAATAGATCCTAAGCAAGAGGATTGCAATTATCCATTCTCCGAACTTACCGGGGTAGCCTTGACGTTTAAGCTAGCCCAGAGGTTATTTGAAGCTTATGGAAAGGATTCCTCTCTCGCCTATAGTTATCTAGACTTGGTAGCTTTAGGAACTATCGCTGATATTGCTCCTCTGATCAGTGAGAATAGGATACTTATAAAGGAGGGATTGAAAGCTCTAAGTAATACTCAGCGTCCTGGCTTAAGAGCTTTGATATCATCTGCTGGTCTGGAGGGGAGGGAGTTGAGTGTGGGGCAGGTGGGGTATATCATCGCTCCCAGGATTAATGCGGCGGGTAGGCTTTCTGACCCTCGATCTGCATTGAAATTACTGCTCTCCGATTCCCCGGAGGAAGCTCAAAGGTTGGCCCTTAAACTCAATTATGAGAATGCTGAGAGACAGAGATTGGAGAAGAAGATATTAGAAGAGGCTTTAGCTTTGTGTGAGGAGATCGATTTTGATAAAGAGCGAGTTTTGGTTCTCGCTCATCCCGATTGGCATTTTGGAGTTATCGGGATCGTAGCTTCTCGGATAGTAGAGAGGCTATACCGCCCCACGATATTGATCTCCCTGGAGAATGGCCGAGGAAGAGGATCGGCGAGAAGTATCCCCAATTTCTCGATCTTCAAGGCTTTAGTTGAGTGTAGTTCTTATTTGATCAAATTCGGAGGACATACTTATGCGGCTGGGCTTGAGATCGAAAGCGATAAGATAGCTGACTTCAGGGAGAAGATAAATCTTATCGCCTCCCAGTGGTTAGAGGAGAAGGATCTAATACCCAGCTTGAATATAGATGCCAAATTAAGCCTAGAGCAGGTAAATTTGGAATTGGCGGAGGAACTCGAACAATTAGCTCCCTATGGAAATGGCAATCCAAAACCGATCTTTGCCAGCTACGATCTGGTAGCTACGGATTGTCAACAAATGGGAAGAGGAGGGGATCATTTAAGGATCCGGTTCAGGGAGGATAACTGGGTAAGAGAAGGGATTGGCTTTCGCATGGGAGACAAATTGGAAGCTTTTCTATCTCCCGCTTGGCCTAGGATAGATATAGCTTATACCTTAGATGCGGAGAGGAGAGAGGGAGGGAAACGATGTAGCTTAAAGTTCACGGACCTTAAGATCAAGGAGGCGGAACTCGATAACGAATCTTTCCTAGAGGGGTTGTTTCAAAGAGCAAGGGACATTCTAAGGATAAGCTCTTACCGAAGATCAGAGCTAGATATTATTTATGGTAGATTTAAGGAGGCCTTCAGCGTCGATCATAAAATCTCTCGGAGTTCTCCCTTACCGATAATAGATAAACGTTCGATAGCAGATAAGAGAGGAGTCTTGAGAGAACTCATATCTTCTTCCTCTGAAAGGACGCTAATTTATCTGCTTCGTGTCGAGGATGCGATCAACTTAGCCGATATTTTAAGGTGGGAGTTCCCTGAGAAGAGAAATTCCATAGCCTATTATCATCTGGGGCTTGCTCGTTCTACTCAATATCGAATAAAGGACATGTTCTCAAGGGGAGATATAAGGATTATATCGCTCTCAACAGGATGTAGGGAGATGGAGCTAGAGGAGAGCAGTGAGAGGGTTATTTTTTATTCCCTGGCTCCTGAACTCGCATGGTGGCAGGAAGAGGGGAGAGAACTGAGTAGAAGAAGGGAAATCCCGATAGGGCTTCTCTTCGGGGAAGAAGATATTCATTACAACGAAAAGGTTTGGGATATAATAGCCCCTGAGCTAGATACTCTACGAAGTTTATATAAAGTTCTTAATTCGAGACAAAGAACATCGATCGGCTTATCCTCTTCTGATATAGATATTATAACTCGTCAGGTGAGTTTATCGGCGTATACTGTATCGGTAGGACTGGACATTTTCAGAGAATTAAAGTTAATTAAGCAAGAAAGAGAAGGATATATATCTTTAGTCCCTGTATCTCATAAGGTGGACATTTTCTCTTCGAATATCTTTTCGGAAAGACAAAGTATCAAAACAGCCGGTAGAGAATGGGAGAGACGTCTCCTTCGAACTCCTGAGGATGAACTATAATTTTTCAATTAATTTATCTAACGGACCTTAATCAAGAGAGGAGATGATCCTGTGGCGCAAACCAGAACCGAGCAGATGATCGCTATGTTGAAGGATTTGCAGGCGAGCACACCTGATATTGAAGCGGCGGCTGTAGTTAGTGTTGATGGCTTGATGATGGCTTCGGCCCTCCCCGCCGACGTTGAGGAGGAGAGAATCGCGGCTATGTCAGCAGCTATGCTCAGCCTGGGAGAGAGAACCGCTCAGGAATTGAGGCGGGGTGTTCTTGAGCAAGTATTTGTGAAAGGTGAAGATGGCTATATATTGCTGATGGGTGCGGGGGAAGAGGCAGTCCTAACCACCTTAGCGAGGAAGGAGGCGAAGTTAGGGCTCATATTTTTGGATATGAGGAGAACCGCGAGAGAGCTGGGAAGAATAGTTTGATACAATCTATCCTGGTAAGGGGGTTTATCTATGTGGTTGAAGATGTTCGGCCTAGCTCGGCATCTGAGATTGGATTCAGATCAAGGAGCTCTTAAAGTCAAGGACATACGATTTTTACTGATTCCTGGAGAAGTATTCCCTCAACTTTATATGGGGATGGAAGATCTCCTGGGGAGAGCAGCCGGCCCTCTTCTTTATAATGCTGGCAAAAGTGTGGGTGGCAAATATATGGAATTGATACCTGTACTTGGTATTGATGTTAGCACAGAGCGAGGTATAGTTCAGGCTCTGGAGCAGTTCAGCACTCTCTCAGGGATGGGGAGAACTGAGGTAACAGAGATAAGTTTAGCTGAGAAGAGGATAGTGATAAGAATCTATGGACTTATTACTGCCTTAGGGATAAAGTCGAAGAGACCTGTCTGTCATTTAGTCAGGGGGGTATTTGCCAAATCACTGGAGACGGTGACGGGAGAGAGAGCGGTATGCGAGGAGACGAAGTGTGTTGCTGTAGGGGATGAATATTGCGAGTTTGTACTACATACCTAATAGTTCTTTCCGCTTATTCTTGGAAGTGGGGTGGGGAGATTCCGATACTTTATTTATCAGAAATTGTGCCAGTTTCAAGGAGAATTATTTAAATAAAGGAAACTTTTGCAGTCAATAAAACTAAAGGTGAAAAAGTTTCCTTTACACTCTCCCCTAACCCCTCCCCCTCAAGGGAGGGGGAATAAATATGATTTCCCTCGAAGGAGAGGTGGAGTAAATATGGAGCTAGCTGGAGATCTAAGCACTCATAAATTTTCTCTTCTTTTAACTTCCTTAGGCGAGGAGAAGACAACTGGAACTCTAAGGATCATAAGCGGAGATAAGAAATGGACTGTTTGCTTAAGAGAGGGTTCTATCGTCTTCGCAGGTTCAGGGAGGGATAGGCATTTATCAGATTTACTAGAATCAGCAAATAAATTGACTCGGCAACAAGTTAAGAGAGCGCTTCAGGCACAGTTGAGAGAACCTACAAAGCACTTTGGAGATATCCTAGTTGAGATGGGGATAATGGATGAGGAAGAGTTGATATCTTCTGTAAGAGAGCAGATAAATGAGACAATTTATGATCTTATGGATTTGGAGGAAGGAGAATATAAATTCGAGGAGGGTAGGTTGCCCTTTGAGGAGGATATGATAGTTTCGCTAGATGTTGACCTTCTGATCGAGGAGAAGGCTAAGAGGACCGAGGAGTTGGGAGTTATAAATCAGTGGCTTCCCTCCTCCGAATTAGTTTTACAGTTGTCTCTCAATCCTGAGAGAGATGTTCGGGATATCCATTTGAGCTCTCGAGAGTGGGGGGTTCTATCCTTAGTGGATGGAGAGAAAAGCATAGCCGAGATAGTAGATTTGAGCTATCTCGGTGAGTTCGAGGTTTTCAGGATCCTATATAAGTTCTTCTCGATGGGGTTATTAGAGAGAGCTGATGAGGAGGAGTCCTTGCCGATAACTAAAGATGTGATCTTAAGAATTATAGATAGGATAAGTGATCTTTAGAGAGGGATGATATGCTAGCGGTAAAAATAGTAGTCACGGGCGCTTTCAATGCGGGAAAAACCGAATTTATTCAAACAATAAGCGATATCGAGGTAACAGCAGGGGAGAGAAGAATAACGGAGGCCACAAAGGTTATAGGGAAAGAAGTGGCAATGGACTTCGGAAGGATAAGTATTTCTGATGATTTAGTTCTCTACTTGTTTGGGACCCCAGGGCAAAAGAGTTTCGATTTTATGTGGGATATTCTCTCTCGGGAGATGTTAGGTTTCATAATTATCGTGGATAGCACTCAACCAGGGACATTTCAAGAGACGAAGGAGGTGATAGATTATTTCGAGAAATTATCTGGAGTTCCTTTTGTCATTGCGGCTAATAAGCGAGATATGCCCGAGGCAGTCCCTTTAGAGGAACTCCGTCAAAAGTTAGATTTAGATGATAGGGTGGAGATCTTGTCTTGTGTGGCTTTCGATAAGGAGAGCGTAAAAAAGGTGATTTTGAAGTTATTGTATCTAGTATTGGAGAATATGTAGAGTTATATCTGCGGGTCAAGAAAACCCCGAGGCTTGTCTCGGGGAGTGTCACCCTGGGGGGAATTTATTCAGTATGATATCAATTATAGAGGAGAGATAAATAGATGCCTTTAAGCAAAGCTGAGAGGATGGAGAATATCCTCAGAACTCTGCGAAGTGCTGCTCCAGGCATTCTGGCTGATGCGGTAGTTAGTAGGAGTGATGGATTGATCATAGCCTCTGCCTTTCCCGCGGATGAGCAAGGGGAGAGGATGGCTGCTATGTCATCCGCTATGCTAAAGGTTGGGGAGAGAGCCGCCCAAGAGTTAGAGGTGGGTAGTCTGGGACAGATGTTCTTGAGAGGAAAGAACGCTTCCTTATTCCTGGTAGAAGCTGGAGAAAACGCTGTTCTTACCGCTTTAGCTAGTAAAAGTGCTCAACCAGGTTTAGTTCTTCTCCGCATGAGGAGAGCAGCAGCCGAGATCAGGGAGATAATCTGAGATGTTTTCTCTTATCCTTCCCTTGATTATCAAGGATAATAGTTGGTCTCTAGTTTATGTTTTGTAAGTTTTCTACTTTAAATAAAAGGGAAGGTAGAGAAGGAAAAACGTTACTATTATAGAGATTGAGTGTGATCTTCTTGCGGTTGTTTAGGCTTTCCTATTGTGGTGTCTTTCACCAGATATAGATGAGAGGATATCTTGCCCACTATCGATGATTTAAGAAGAAGGGTATTACGTGGATTAGCTCGTGTCACCTATCAGCATAGTTCATTGGTGTTGCTAGGTGCTGGTCTTATTACTTTAATATTAGGGATCGTAGCTCTGAGGTTAGAGGCAAAGGTTGATATACCCTCACTACTCGATGATTCGGAGGTGGTGAGACGCTTCGATTATGTTTCGAAGAACTTTGGTAGCGCTAATAGCCTCTTCATTCTGGTTGAGAGCGAGAAAGGTGATATAAAATCTGCTGAGGAATACCTCGAAGCTTTGGCAGATAGATTAGAAGAATTGAAGGAAGAGGAAGCCGGAGGATGGGTCAAGTTCGTCGATTATAAAATTGATGTTGATTTCTTAAAGGAGCACTCTCTCTTCTATCTTTCCCAAGAGGCTTTAGAGGATATAAGGGAGAGATTGCTTTCTAATAAGAAAGAGATAGAATCTCTTCTTTCCCGCTTCGGCTTAGTCAGCTTATACCAAGGGGTTAATGATAGATTAGAGAGGAGAGTAGCTCAAGGAGAGGTATTCGTTGCGGAAGAGGAGGTGGTGAATGAACTAGGGGCGCTACTCCAACTGGTAAAGGTAACTGAAGGATGGGTAAATAGCGATAGGGAGGACCGAGACGCAGTAGAGAAGGCGATCACTGATTTTCTGATAGGCGGTCAAGAGGTCGAGGGAACAGAGATGCTCGCCAGCAAGTATTATCTATCGAAGGATAAAACCGCTCTCTTGATGATGGTTCAACCCGCCTACCCTACCACCGATGCCAAATATAACGATCCCTTTATCGCCAAAGTGAGAGAGCAGGTGGAGGAAGTTCATAAAAACTTTCCTTCCCTTGAAATAGGGTTAACTGGAGATCCCGCCTTTATGTCGGAGTGGATGGGGGCTCTTTGGAGGGATGTGAAGTTCATATCCTTGATAGCCCTCTTAGGTGTCGTGCTGATAGTGACTCTCTCCTATAGCAAGTTATCTTATCCCTTATTCGCCGCTATTCCTCTCATTATGAGCGCTATATGTACCCTCGGCTTCACTGCAATGTTCATCGGATATTTGACTATCTTCACCGCGGTATCCGCCTCGATTATCTTTGGAGTTGGTATAGACTCCTCGATACATCTGATCTCCCGCTATGAGGAGGAGAGGAAGAAGGGGTGGGGGGTTCGAGAGGCAATAGCGATAACTATTACTAGCACTGGACAAAGTGTAGTCACGGGAGGATTGACAGCCTCCGTTGCCTTCTTTGTCCTGATGATAATGGGTTTCAAGGGTCTATCCGAGGTAGGATTTGTCGCTGGATGCGGGATACTGACCTGCTTAGTATTTATGCTCTTTCTCATTCCTTCCCTAATATCTATAAAGGAAAGAGCCAGTGAGGCGAAACTACGGGGACATACTAGAGGGAAGAATCCTCTAAGTATAGGCCCTAGAGCGATAAGTAAAGCTATGGATTTTATAGCCCAGGTGGTAACCACTAACTTCAAGGCTTGTCTGATCGCGGGCTTAATCATAACTATCCTCCTCAGCTTCCAATTAAGGAATGTGAAATTCAGCTATAGTTGGTTAGATCTTCAAGCTAGTGGTGGTGATGTCATCAAGTTGCTATATAAGGTTATAGATAAGTATGGGAGGTCCTTGGATTATGGGGTAGTGCTTGCTGATAACTTAGAGGAGGCGCGTCGATTGACGGATAAGCTCAAAGCTCAATCGACTATCGCCAAGGTCGAATCGATCACCAACTACTTGCCCGAAGATCAAGATGAGAAGAAGGAGATAATCGCCAAGCTGGGAGAAGAAATAGGGTGGCTTAAACCGAATCCCCAAAGTTCTGAGGAGAAGTTAAATGTCGATCTGCTGGCGGAACAGCTCAAACGGCTAGGGGTCAATATCGAGGAGCTCTCGATCTCCGCTTTCCTCGGGGGATTAGATCGGATAGCAGACAAGAGCGAGGAATTATCCTCTAACCTCGATGAACTCATACAAGATATAAACTCTCGTGACAAAGATAAAGTTAAGGTTAGTTTAGATTCTCTCCAAAGGGAAATGGACGACTTGATCCATCAGATCTTTGAGGAGATGAATGTGATGACCAGGGCTCAGGAAGTTACGCTTGATAACCTTCCCTTCAATATTAAAGCGATGTTCACGGAAAAGAGCGATAAAGAAGTTGGAAATGGTAAATATATAATCTTAGCCTATCCAGCTGAGAATATCTGGAACAAGGAGTATTTATTTAAACATCTGGATGAGCTGAAGGGCGTATCCGCTAAATCTACGGGGATCGGAGTTCTATTCGCTCAAATTATGAAGGAGATGAGGCAAAATCTAAGGAATACTAGTGTTGCCGCTTTGCTTGTCGTTGCTATGTTGGTATTTGCGGATTATGGGATCTTAAGAACCGCTGCTTTGGCTATGGTCCCGGTATTGACAGGGATCCTGTGGTTATTAGGGACTATGGGGCTTATAGGAATGAAATTCAATGCGGTGAATATGGCCGCTATACCGATGATCATAGGAACGGGCGCCGCTTATGGAGTGCATGTCATCCATCGCTATCGTTCGGAGGGGAGAGGGGGAATTGTGCTTGCTCTTTCAAGTTGTGGTAAGGCTGTTCTTCTCTCAGCCTTTACTACTATGGCTGGTTTTGGAAGTATAGCTTTAGCCTCCCATCAGGGGTTGGCTAGTATAGGTAAGATACTAACTATGGGAGTTTTCTTTTGTTTGTTAATCTCCCTTACCATCTTACCAGCTATTATATCACTCCTAGAGTGGCGAGGAGAGAAAAACTTGAGTTAAGTAGTTTCGAATAGGAGGGATAGGGGGAAGATGAGACTGGGAAAGTATGTATGGCAGATGTCAGAAGTTGATAAGGTGAGAATATTGATAATAATTATAAGCGTTCTATTGCTATTATCAAGTCTCTTAATATTTTTCTTCTACCAAGCGGGTCAGGAGGCGGGAGGAACGAGGGTAAGCGTTATATGGCTTTCCTCTCTCTTGGCGCTTATTTTAGCTATCTCTCTATACGGTGGGCTTACAGGGGGGTTACTTGCTGCAGTAGTGATAATCTTCGTCTCAGGCGGAGTTACAACTATTATGAAAAGCTCACTTAGTGTATTCTGGTTGTTATGTTGTGCTTGGACGGGGATTTTCGGAGGGCTTCTTAGTGATATATTGCGCAGGTGGTATAGGGAGAGCCAGCGACAATTCGCCGAGATAGGATCTCTTTTAAGGGAGGATAAAGCCACGGGGTTAGATAGCCCTCAGCATTTCGATCTCGAGCTCAGAGCCTCTACCAGAAGGGCCTTACTCTATAGGCGAGATCTCGCTTTGATGATGGTTAAGATCGATGATCTTGCCTGGATGAAGGATCGTTATGGAGAGGAGACCCAACAGTATATACTTCAGGAGGTCGCCGAGATTCTCTCCGGAGGTTTGAGGGGCGCGGATGTTATCGCTAGATATAGCCAGGATGTTTTTGGGGCTTTGTTGCCTAAGACCC
>CAZSTA010000104.1:0-12113 GCA_964609495.1 uncultured bacterium
CCCTCCCTTTTGGTTTTTGAACTTATAATCGGGGGTATCATATTCTTAGTTCTTCATTAGGGAGTTAAAGACTAATTCCCCCCTCACCCTGGCCCTCTCCCACAAGGGGAGAGGGGACATCGAGATAGAGCTTATCTACTCAGTTCCCCCTCTCTCAATGGGAGGGGGATAGGGGGAGGGCGATTTATGATGTCAGATCCCCTTTTATATGCTCCCCTGCCTCTATATCTCAGTTTACAAAAATACCTTGATGTGATATAATTAATTTGTGGAATTGTTGGAATTAGGTCAAAGTAAAAACAAAATTCAAAAGGAGGTTTAACTGTTATGTTTCTATACGGCGCTCAATTCTTTAGACCACCTAATCCGCCTCGTGCGGAGAGGGCTAGAGATCTAAAAAGGCTAGCTGAGGAATTAAAATTTAATGTTATTAAGATCTGGCCTATGTGGAATTGGTGTAACCCCGAAGAGGGGATATACGTATTTGATGAGGTGGAAGAGATATTCGCTGAATGCGACAAATTAGGAGTGAAGGTAGTAGTAAATACCATTTTGGAGAACGCCCCTTATTGGCTTGATAGGAAGTATCCTGAGGCAAGATATGTAAACGCCAACGGTCGGGCGATAACCTTGGGAGGCAACTCCAACACTCAATCGGGGGGACATCCCGGCTTATGCTTAGATCATCCAAGAGTTAAGGAAGCAGCCGCTGATTTCTTAATAAACTTAGCTAAAGTGGCAAAGCCGCACCCCTCGATGTTCGTTTGGGATTGTTGGAATGAACCTCATAATGAGCCAGTGTGGTGTACCAGCTTCTGGGGAAACGCAGGCGATATGGTCTTCTGCTATTGTCCCAATACTCGGAAGGAGTTCGTCAAGTGGCTTCAGGATAAGTATAACGATGATATCGAGGCTCTGAACGAGGCTTGGGTCAGGAGATTCGTCTCTTGGGATGATGTTAATCCACCAGTGAGGCATGGAACTTACGCCGACTGGCTCGATTGGAGAAGATTTATGCTCGATAGCATGGCTGATCAGATGGAGTTTCGATATCGGACTCTGAAGGAGATAGATCCTGATCATCCGGTTATGAGCCATGCTGGAGCTACCCCTCCGATGGACCCTGGCACTATCACCGCCGCTGATTGTTGGAAGTTAGCTGCTCCTATCGATAAGTGGGGAACTTCTATCTTTCCCAAGTGGTTCACGATAACTCCTGCTCAATTCGCGATGCGCCTTGACATAACGAGGAGCAGTGCCGGGGGGAAGGAGATATGGATAAGCGAGCTTCAGGGAGGCATCGGAAAGATTAGGGGTATATTCGCCAGCCCTCAGGTTGAGCCTAACGATATTCGCCTCTGGAACTGGACAGGAGTAGCTTACGGAGCTAAGGCGATTATGTATTGGTGCTATCGAGCGGAGGCGACTTCAACTGAATCCTCCGGTTATGGTTTAGTGAGAAGGGATGGCTCGATAACCCCTCGCGCGAAAGAGGCGGAGAGAAATTGCCAACTGCTTCAGAAGTACTCGGATATAATAGCTGAATATAAGCCTGAACCTCAGGTTGCCATCCTCTATGATCCTGATAATATGATCTTGAATTATGCGATGGAGGGCAATGAAGAGGTGTTCACTTCCTCCTACAAAGGATACTATCAGGCGGTTTGGGAGAGCGATCTCATAGCTGAATTCACAAGGCCTGAGCAGTTAAGCACGCTCTCTCATAAAGTGTTGATCACTCCCTTCCCTATGATCATAAGCGAGAAGACGGCGGAGGGCATTCGCAGGTTTGTTGAAGGAGGAGGGACTCTTATAGCCGAGACCAGCTTTGGATTGTTTGATATCAACGGAATGCAAAATCAGGCTGTCCCCTTCAAGCTGGAGGATGTCTTTGGCGTTAAGGAGGACGAGGTCCTTTACACGAACCCTGACACCTATCCGTCTGCTAAGGATATCTACCATTCTCCAAGGCTAACTTTCGAAGTTCCAGACTTGCCTTACAAAATTGAATTCCAAGCTAGGGTATTCGTTACACCTCTGCATCTAACTACTGCCGAATCTCTCGCTCGTTATGGGGATATGGATGTTGTCGCTCACAACAAGTTTGGCGAGGGAGAGGTCTTCTACTTCGGAACCAGCTTGGGGAATAGCATCTTCTCGGGTGATCGTATCGCCAAGGAGATAGTCAAGAAACTTCTAAGGGATAGGTGTAAACCAGTGATCAGCGGTTACAGAACTCGTCCCCGCTTGCTCTCGACTGATAAGGGGACTTTACTGGTGGTTATAAATGACGCCAAGACCGCTGTTACCGAGGATATCACTTTACCAGCTTCCTATAGTTCGGCGGAAAACATCCACACTAACACGGTGGTGGATGTTGAGAATAACAAACTCACGGTCAGCATAGGGGCTGAGGATGTTACTGTTTGGCATTTATCATAGTGATTTCCTCGCTTGTCCCTCGGGGTTTAGAAGATAGATAATTGGAGATCAGGTTTGCTCGCTCAACATCTTCTATTTTCCAATTCCAGAGAAGGAGGAGCTGGGGTGAGATACCTACCGGTCGTTAAATCGGAAGGTGAGAAGTTATGGAGGGGAAATTTCTAGGTGGTAAGAGATATAAGATCCTAGATAAGATCGGTCGAGGGGGAATGGCCACGATATATCTGGGTGAACAAGTAATCCTGGAACGTAAGGTAGCTATAAAGCTTATGCGGCCCTCCTTTATCGAAAATGAGAATCTAGTCCAAAGCTTCATCCACGAAGCGCAAATGGCGGCCCACCTGAGTCATACTAATATCATTCATATCTATGATTTCGGATATGAAGAGGGACAGCTCTATATGGTTATGGAGTATGTGGATGGCCCAGATCTAAAGAATCTTTTGGCTCAGGAAGCTCCCTTATCCCCTCAGAGAGCCATTAAGATCGCTATCCAGATTTGTGAAGCCCTAGACTACTCCCATAACTTCTCCGACAATCTGGTTAAAGGGGGAGTAACTCACCGAGATATCAAACCTGGGAATATACTCTTGACTGATGATGATTTAGTCAAGATCAGCGATTTCGGTATCGCTCAGGTATCCTCTTCTTTGCTATCCCCAGAAGAAACGCCTTCAGGCCATACGGGAACTCCAGTTTATATGTCTCCAGAGCAAGCTAGGGGAGAGATAGTCGATCACCGAACTGATATCTACTCCACAGGTCTTATTCTCTCCGAGATGCTCACTGGGGAGCCACCTTTCTTAAGTCACGATATCCGAGCAGTGTTACATAAGCATGTCTATGAGCTTCCTCCTTCTCCTAGGAAGAGAAATCCTTTCGTTCCCGAGGAATTGGAGAGGATCATTTTTAAAGCGTTATCTAAGCGGAGGGAGGATCGCTATCAAAGTGCCGAACAGATGGCCGAGGATATGAGAGCGATCGATTTATCTTCCTTCGGTTCCCTGGAGATAACCTCCGTCCCCTCTCCAGCTCGGATCATCATCAACGGGGTGAGATGTTCAAGAGAAACACCAGCTCTCTTCGAGGGTGTTCCCGAGGGAAGCTATGAGTTGGAGATACGCAAGGGCGATTATGATATTTTTCGCAAGGAAATAGAGGTAAAACCTGGAGAGCCGAGGAGGGTAAAAGCCCTGCTAACCGCTGAGGAGGGTCTTGGCTCGATAAAGGTTAGCTCCGATCCAGGTGGAGCAAAGATATACATAGACGAAAGTTATCAAGGTTCGACTCCTCCTAGGCAGGATATTCTATCCTGTCGCGTCTCCTGGTTAGTAGAAAATTTAGAACCAGGCAAGCATATACTTAGAGTCGCTAAAGATGGATATCGCGATTATGAGGAGGAAGTCGAGATTAGATCTGGGCAGGTGGAGAGTATAAATTGTGAATTGATACCCCTTATCTCCAGAGATATTTCTATGAGTAAAGATGATACCTTACCCAGTCTTGAGAGACAAAAGGAGTTAGAAGCCTTTTTAGAGGAGAAAATCCTAGATATAGTTGAGGAGGAAGACCTAGATGAGATAATAGATGTTAAGAAAAATAAACGCAGAAGCTCTATAAGGTTTGCCATCCTCGTCTCTCTATCTTTTTTGATCCTGTTTTTATCCCTATTAGGCATATATTACTATCGAGGGTCTCAGGTCAAAGAGGAGGTAGAGATGATAGCTATTTGTTCTCTTCCCCTTGAAGCTAGGGTGTTTATGGATGAGGAATACCTAGGAAAGACTCCTCTAACCTTAAAGCCACCGCCTTTGGGTGAGCATCAACTCAGGTTATTTCTGCCCGGCTATGAGAGTTGGAAGGGAGAATTAAAGACCGAGGGAGATTCGGAGATATATGTCGTTCTTAAAGAGGATGAAGATTCCCCCGAGGTATTAGGAGTCGGATCGACAATCCCTACTCCTGGTCAACCACTTGTCTTGAAAGCTATCATCAAAGATAACTCATTTGTCGAGAAAGCATCCCTCTTCTATAGAAGATTGGGAGAGAAGGATTGGCGTGGCTCTCAAGATTTCGAATTGATCTCCTCCGAGGATAATGAGTATCAAGCAATCGTTCCCTCTAGCGAGTTAGGAAATGGCATCCAGTATTATTTGGAGGTAAGCGATGGGGCGAACTCGACTAGATTTCCGAGTAAGGATTTGATAGCGGTTAAGCTCGAATCTCCCGTTATGATCGCTTCAACCGATAGGATTGGCGGAGAGGAACAAGTTGCTCTTAGTCAACCAAAGATAGTATCGCCTCCGGTGGAAAGTAAGCCCCCTTTAAAGATCTCCGTAATACCAATAGCGTCCGCCCAGGAGGCGAAAGAGGTGCCCCCACCTCCTCTCGAATCACCCGAGGTCGGAGATGAGGGGAGATTCAGCTCACTTAAGATCGATTCCAAACCTGTGGGAAGTAAGATATATTTGAACGATGAGTTTTTAGGATACGCTCCTCTCCTCAGATATCATCTTTCCTCCGGTCGATATAGGGTGAAGATCGCCAAAGATGGCTTCCACAATTGGCAGGCTATGATCAAGATCAGAGAGGGAGAGGATATGAATTTAGATGTTGAGCTTAAAGCCTACTAACATTTTAGGGATAGATGTATGGTTAGAATATCTCTGGCTTTGATAATCTTATCTATTCTGCACTCCTCGGCGTTCGGGATGGATATAGGAAGTAAAGTGGCTACTTTCACTCTTCCGAATACGAGAGGGGAATTAGTGAAGCTCTCGGATTATGAGGATAAACGGAAGATAATATACTTCTGGTCCATAGCTATGCCTATATGCCAGCAAGAGATGATCGAATTAGATGATTTTTACCAGAGGTTCAAAGATTCGATAATAGTCATAGCTATAGCTGAGGAAGAGGATGAAAAGGACAAGGAGAAGGTAAGAAAGTTTGTTAAGGAGCGAGATATCGACTTTCCAGTGCTATTTGATGAGGGAAGAGTAAGTGAGCTTTACCATACGGATTGGATCGTTCCCTATCTATATCTAGTTGAGGAAGATGGACTTATCTCCTACGAGCGAAGAGGAGTTCCTTATCCTATAGAAGATGATCTAGAGAAGATAATACCCAAGGGAGGGGTAAATATATCGTCTGAGCCACCTGAGGCAGAGGTTTATATAAATGGAGTATATCGAGGAAGGACTCCGATTCTCATCACGGGATTAATCGTAGGAGATTATCAAGTGCGATTGAGTAGGGAAGGTTATGTGGATTGGAGTCAAGAGGCAAGGATATCGAATGGGAAAATCGATCGATTAAATATCAGATTGGAGAGGGCGAAAGCTTCCCTGGAGATAATATCTACTCCTCTGCAAGCGGAGATCTATATCGATAGGGAATATTATAGTCTCTCTCCTGCTTTGATAGGGGAGTTATCACCTGGGACCTATCTGATCGAAATTGTGAAGTTAGGATATGATGAGTGGAGGGGGAATGTGGAACTCTCCCCTGGGGAGACCAAAGGGTTAGAGGTTACCCTGAATATACCGACTAGTAGCTTTCGAATCGTCTCCTTTCCCCCTTCCTCCAGCGTCTATTTGAACGATGAATATAAGGGAGAGACCCCTCTATATATCGAGAGGATACCGGTGGGGATTTATCAGTTGAGGGTATCCAAGCCGGGATATGAAGAGTTCACCGATATCATCGGGATAAACGCGGGAAACGAAAATTCCCGAAGGGTATATCTTCATAAAGCCGCTTATTCCAAGTTGGTGATAACCTCCGATCCTGAGGGGGCAGAGGTCTATTTAGATGGTGAATTTAAAGGGAGGACTCCCCTGATTGAGCTTCAATTAATGCCGAGAGGTTATGAGATCAAGGTTGTGAAAGAGGGATATATCTCTTGGTATGAGAGTATCGAGTTGTTCCCTGGAAGGTCTAGGAAGTTGGAGATCAAGCTAGATCGAGATCAGAGGTTCATTACCCCAGTCGATTCTTGTGAACAGGCGAAGGATTATTATGAGAAGGGCAAGGCTTATCTGGATGAAAATAAACTGGAAGAGGCGATAGAAGCCTATGGTGAGGCGCTGGAGATCGCTCCTAATTGTGTTGAAACCTATCGGGGCTTAGGCACAGCTTATGAGAGGCAAGGGAAGCTGGATGAATCTGCTTTTTGGTATGAGAAGGCTATAGAGATCGCCTCTTTAGACCTCGATCTCTATTATGAGTTAGGTCGAATCTATATAGCTCAAGATAGAATTGAGGAGGCTATAGAGCTATACAACAGAGCCTTGAGTATAGATCCAGAAGATCCTCAAATAAAAGGGGCTTTAGATGAGATATATCAGGTGAAGTGATGATTTATTGCTCTCTCCTCCTGTTCCCAGCTAGATACATCCTCCTTCTCATTTTCCGGTCTCCTTAGTTAATATATAGCATACTGATAGGCCATATCTAGAATATCAAAAGGAGAGAATCGGTATGAAAGAATACGACCGAGTTGACGCTGCCTTCTACGACTACTACTCTACCGGACTAGAAGGTGATGTGGAGTTCTATGTCGAAGAAGCTCAAAAAGCCGGCTCTCCGGTCTTGGAGATTGGTTGTGGGACAGGTCGTATTCTGATTCCTGTTGCTGAGTCAGGCCTCACCATTGTTGGCCTCGACTATGCTCCAGCTATGCTCTCGATAGCCAGGAAGAAGATCTCCAGACTCAGCACTGGAACTCAACAGCGCATCGAGCTAGTAGAAGGTGACATGCGTAATTTCTCGTTGGGTCAGCGTTTCAAACTCATTATGATCCCTTATCGAGCCTTCCTCCACCTGTTGACTCCCGAGGAGCAACGACAAGCACTGGGTTGCATTCGTGAGCACCTGACGGACGATGGACATCTAATCCTCAATATCTTCGATCCAAGACTGGATATCATCGTCGCACATTGCGGACCCTCCGGAGCTACTATGAATAAGGACTCGGAGTTTATTCATTTTGATAGAGGGCATCGGGTTATGGTCTGGGATAGTCGTCAATACGACCCTGAGCATCAGATGATCGAGCAGTATTTCATCTTTGAGGAGCTAGACAATGAGGGGAGGGTGATCTCAAAGACCTATAGTTTATATACTCTTCGCTACATTTATCGCTATGAGATGCAGTATCTATTAGAGCTGTGCGGCTATAGAATCGAAGCCTTGTATGGAGACTTTCAGCGCGGACCTTTCCGATACGGTGGTGAGCAAATCTGGGTTGTCTGTAAAAGTTAATCTCCTATAATACGACACGAACGACTGATGGTAAAATTGCTTACGCAACTTCGTTTGTGTCGATCACGTTATAGGTCATTACAAATCTGCGGGAGTAATTTTTCTGTGAATACCGATCTAAAACGATATGAACTCTTCGGCTGGGACTATGAGCATCACAGTCCATTAAGCAAGCGAGAGGTGGCCTGGTATAAGAGATTTGCACACAGAATAGGTGGGCCCGTGCTTGAGCTAGCCTGTGGAACAGGACGATTGTTAATCCTCATCGCCAAGGAAGGTTATTAGGTAGTCGGTGTTGACTTGTCTATGAGTATGCTTCATTTAGCCAGAGAACGAATCTCTCTACTCCCTCTGGAGATCCAAGGACTCATTCAATTGGACAATACGGATATGTCTAATTTTCGATTCGACCGGAAGTTCGGTCTCATCTTTATAGCCGACAATTCATTTCGCGAGCTTAAGAGGAGAGAGCAACAGCTTTCATGCTTAAAATGTGTTTATCACCATTTGTGGTCGGGAGGAAAATTCCTCGTGACGGAACGTCGTTTTGACCCCACAAAGTTCGTAAACGGTCGGAGAGATATACCTTGGTCAGAACCAATCCGCCATCCGGCTACCGGTGATTTAGTAAGACGAAAGGTTGAAATCCAATTGACTGAGAATGGGAAATGGATACGGGGGACGATGTTTTATAAAACTACCCACGCCAATGGAAGCGAAACGGTTGAGGAATGTTCCTTTGAAGCTCCTGTTATGTTCAAGGACGATTACATTTCCCTTTTTTCTGAAGCTGGTTTTTCCCCAAGTGTTTTTGTAGGCTATGAAGAGCAAGAAGATGACGGAGAGAATCCGTTTCTTTGTTTTGTGTGCGATAAGGATGAATGATTTGCACCAGAAAAAGATTAGATACCACCAGAGCGAAATACCGAGATCATCAGCCATATTCCGAATATAACTGCGATAAGAAAGCCAAACACTCCTAAGATTGGGTATCCCCTTATAAAAGGGCCAATCTTCGACTGGATAATTAAGGAAGAACTGATCTAATAATTTGTCCTGCTTTAGCTCCGTTATATTCCACTCTATCCAGCGATAGCACGCCGTTTACAAGGACATACTCAATTCCTTCAGGATAATTGACCGGGTCTTCGTAAGTAGCGGAATCCTTGATCTCGGCAAGATCAAATATCACTAGATCGGCTATTGCTCCCTCCTTTATCACTCCTCTCCCCTCAAATTTAAATCTCTTCGCGGGAAGATAGGTCATCTTCCTGATCGCTTCTTCTAAGGTCAACATCTTCTCCTCTCTCACATATCTAGCTATCATTCGAGCAAAAGTGCCAAAAGTTCGAGGGTGAGCAGATTCTAACGGTTTCCCCTCCGCTATATCGGCATCACTTCCGATCATTACGTAGGGTTTGCTTAGAATTGCTTTGATATTATCCTCTGACATTATACCTCTGAATATCGAAGGGATACCTGTTCCCAGCATCTCACCGCCTAATAGGGCTAGCTCTATAGCGGCTTCCCTTGGCAGAATTCCCCAATCCTCGCTTATCTGGGCTAAGCTCTTACCAAAAATATCGGGTTTGACATCCGAGAAGATCATAATATCCTCGGGAGGAATAAAATCGCGGAATAATTCGTCCAGCTCTATCTTAACCTGCTTTCTGCTCTCAGGATCGGTTAGGTTTCTCCTCATCGCCTCATTTTCAAATACCCAATAGGGGAACAATTGAGTTAGAATAGCCTTGCCACTATCATAAGGGTAGGCATCCGCACTGATATCAATTCCCTCCGATAGGCTCTTATCTATTAAGTCGAGTAGCTCTTTATTCTTTGACCAGTTCGCCCTCCACGCGGTTTTGAGATGAGATATTTGAAGAGGTATCCCTGTCCTACGACTGACCTCGATGACCTCCCTTGTTGCCTCTACCGTCTCGGTCTCCTCACTACGTCGGTGAGAGGCGTGAAGTCCACCACATTCAATTACAACTCGGCAAAGCTCGATGATCTCCTCGGTATCAGCATAGTGGGCTGGGACGTAGCGTAAGCCCGTGGATAATCCTAAAGCCCCCTCCCTCATAGCCTTTCTGACTAGGGATTTCATCTCTTCCATCTGCTCAGGATCGGGTTTATCAGGAGACATCCCCATAACCTCTTTGCGAAGGGTGGTATGACCAAAGAGAAGACTATAATTAAAAGCTATCCCTTTCCCCTCAACTCTCCTGAAGTGTTCGCCGATATCTAAGGGAGATTCCCCGCAATTCCCCCCTATAACCGTGGTTATTCCCTGGCGGATGAGATGTTCATCGATCTCCTTACGAAATATGCCAAATTCATAGTGAGTATGGACGTCAATGAAGCCGGGAGAGATGATAAGCCCTTCGGCATCGATCACCTTCTCGGCGTCATCACCGAGATTGCCGATATTGATTATCTTATTCCCCTTTATTCCCACATCTGCCTGATAACTCTCCTCGCCAGTTCCGTCTATTATGTTTCCATCTTTGATGATTATATCATACATCATAAGCGATCCTTTCTTTGAGACCCTTCCGCCTCCCCTTTTTATCTCCCCCAATCGCGTGCGTAGCGGAAATCCCGATCTATCGTTCTCTTCGATACTTTAGCGATAACTGGCAGTCGCCTTTTATACTGGGAACTCCTCACCTTCTCGTGAACTTTTAGGACGAAATTCTCAGCGAATCCAGCATCTATAAGCTCATCTAAGCTATACCTTTCATCTACCATTAGGTGAAGCAATCTATCCACATCCTCATAGGTGAAGCCCAATTCGCCCTCATCCGTCTGACCGAGCCAGAGATCGGCGCTGGGTTTCTTCCCGATGATTCTCTCAGGAACACCTAGATGCCTTGCTAATTGACGAACTTGAGTCTTGTATATATCACCCAGGGGATTAATAGCTGAGGCCATATCGCCGAAGAGCGTTCCGTATCCCAACAATAACTCCGTCTTATTACTAGTGCCGATGACAAGCGCTCCCCACTCAACCGATTGATCATAGAGGATCGTCATCCTCTCCCGAGCCATCTTATTACCTCGACGTATGTTATCCGCATCGGGAAAGATCGCAAAGTAGCTATCGATCATCGGGGTGATCTCCAATTCTCTATAATTAATTCCTAACTCGTTCACCACCACTAAGGCATCTTCCCTGCTCTGAGGATTACTGGTTTTATAGGGCATTATCACCGCCATAACGTTCTCTGGACCTAAAGCTCTCTTAGCCAGATAGGTTACCGTAGATGAGTCTATCCCTCCCGATAAGGCTATTATCCCTCTGGTAAAGCCCACTTTATATATCTCATCCTGGATAAAGCCTACTAATAGGCGCTCCAATAACTCAGTATTTACGTCTAAGCCGCTCATCCTGAATCCTCCTTAGCTCGTTAATAGTCAGGTTCAAATTCTCATCTCTTAACATAGGCGAGACCATTCTCTCGCGCCTAATGACACTATCATCTATCTCGGCTATAAATAAACCCTCCGCGAAGAACTCAGCTTTGAGAACTTCTTTACATGAGGGATCGATTATCTCCGATCCTCCCCAGAAGTTCACTCCATCCTCATATCCAACTCGATTGACATATATTATATAGACTGTGAAGAACTGAGCATAAGTTCTATTCAACCTCTCCCAACTCTCAGCACTGGAGAGTTTAGGTTCAGTTGATATCCCTCGCCCGGGACTACAGGAGATATTTATCAGATAATCAGCCCTATCCTGCACCGCGATATAGGCGGCCGAAGGATGCCAGAAGTCCTCACAGATCAGAAGCCCCATTCTGCCGAAATCGGTATCGAAAGCCTTGATGTTATCTCCCCTAGCTAAGTATCGCAACTCGTCGAACATCCCATAGGTGGGGAGATAAACCTTGCGATGAATATGCTTTATCTCCTCGTTCTGGATATAGATCGCGGAATTATAGAAGCGACAATGCTTCGATTCCTCAACAAAGCCGAATATTAGAGCCAGATCGCGAGCCTCTGATCTTAGCTCCTCTATTATCTTGCTATCTAAATCCAGGGCGACATCCGTCACCAAATCTTTCAGATGATAACCAGTAAGGCTCAATTCTGGAAAGATAAGAAGATCTACATCCTCTTCCTTAGCTCTAGCGATATAATCTATATGTTCCTTCAAGTTCTCATTTATATTTCCCAAGGTGGGTTTAATTTGAGCTAACCCTACTCTGAATTTCACTTAGTCGTCCTCCTCAAAGTTATTATCTAATACCTTTGAATCTTAGCAAATTTAATTATCTTTGTCAATAATATTGCTAAATTTCTTGAATTATGCTATAATTTCGAATATATAGGAGTGGATGGAAGTATGTAAAATTTCGTGCTAGTAGATTTTTACTAAGAAGTCAAGATGTGAT
>CAZSTA010000105.1:0-12007 GCA_964609495.1 uncultured bacterium
AGATCCAGAGGTTTCGGTTTTGTGGAGATCCCAGAGGAAGATGTGGAAAGGGTTATCGAGATGATAAAGGGAACAAAATTGAAGGGGAGGGAGTTAGTAGTCAACGAAGCGAAGCCTCGAAGCCCTAGGTACTGATTTGGCCTCTTTATCTCAGACTCTGTAAAAGATGGACTTAATGGCAATAGTGGCTGAAATAGCTGGTATTATTAAGTAGGTATTTATAGTCAATTTTAAGGAGTGAGGAGGGTTGAGTGAACCTCTAGGTGATAAAGTAGCTCGGCGAAGAAAGAGAGAGAAAATAAGGTATATCAAGACTTATGTGAGTCTGGTGATGTTACTCGCCTTGCTGGGGTTAGTGATCATCAACTTCGTGCTCAAACCTCAGATCGAGGCGAAAATTGGCGCTTCTTCTCAGGGTGAAGCTCTGGAGGGAAAGTCCTACATTAATATCTTAGTTATGGGCCTCGATTCGGTGCTAGGCATAAGTAGAGCTGATACAATAGCCGCAGTGCAAGTCGATTTTATTAAGGGAAAGGTAGAAGTTCTCTCTATCCCTCGTGATACCCTGGTTAAATTGCCCGAGCGAGGATATATGGATAAAATAAACGCCTCCTATGCTTATGGAGGAGTTCTGCTTACTAAAGAAACAGTCGAGAATTTCCTAGATATCGGGATCGATAGATATATTAAAGTTGATTTCGAGGGGTTTGTAGAGATAATCGATGCTTTAGGCGGAGTTGAGATCGATGTCGATCAGCGAATGTATTATGTCGATAATGCGGCTGGTTTCAAGATAGATCTCTATCCAGGACCTCAGGTGCTAGATGGAGAAAAAGCTATGCAGTATGTCCGATATCGGGGGGGATACAGAGCTGATATAGGACGAATCGAGCGCCAAAAGAAGTTCCTTAAAGCATCCCTGGATAGGATTGTACAGTTAGATACCCTATTTAAGATCCCCAGATTGGTTAAGATATCCCTAAATAGTGTGGAAACTGATCTTAGCTCGGCTGAGATTTGGCGGATGGTCGGCTTATTGAGAAAACTCAGAGAAGATGATGTTGATATCGAGATGGTACCTGGCAAGCCAGTGATGATCGATGGTATCAGCTACTGGAAACCGGATCTGGTGGAGACCACGAGATTAGTTGATCGGCATCTAAAAGGGATCGAGATCTCAGGGGGGGAAGAGGAAGTTAAGGTTCGTAATGGCGGGATCAAGGTGGAAGTCCTGAACGGAAGTGGGGAGGAAGGGCTAGCCGCCCAGGTGAAGAAGGAGCTTGTGGAGAAAGGCTTCCAGATCAAATATTTTGGTAATGCCGATCGCTTCGATTATCAGGAAACTCAAGTGATCGATCGGGTAGGTAAGCCAGAATTAGCTGAGAGAGTAGCTCAAGCGATAGAGTGTCTTAAGCTCTCTCAGCGGGAGACGAAAGGAAGCCCGGTCGATGTAACTGTGATCTTAGGGAAGGATTTCCGCAATAAACGGAGGGATGAGTTTAAGGTCAGGGTGGAGGTATTAAATGGTTGTGGAATAGAAGATTTAGGAGAGAAGTTAAAGGAGAGGTTTGAGGAGGCGGGATTTTCCGTTATTTATACGGGAAATGCTGATAGTTTCAATTATGATAAGACTGTGGTTATAGATAGGGCGGGGAATTTGCAACTCGCTCAAAAGGTAGCCAAGACAATAAATGTTTCTCAAATATCTCAGAGTATAGATAAGAGCGACACGGTTGATGTATCGGTAATTATCGGCCGTGATCTGAAGCTATAAGAAAATTCTTACTTCACCGTAAGGTCAGAAAAGGGTCGAGGGTGAGATGCTTCGAAAATTTTCCTTCGAGGGGGATAGTTGTTGAGAGATTCCAAAGACATAGCTTTTTTAGCTCAAGAGGCGATAGAGGAGAAGAAGGGTAGGAATCTAGTAATTATGGAGATAAAGGATCTCTCCTTGATCGCCGATTATTTTGTGATCTGTACGGGAAATTCCCCCCTCCAACTGGAAGCTATAACCACCTCTGTGGAGGAGAAGTTCGATAAGGAGGGTATAAAGCTTCTGGGCAAGGAGGGGATTTATGAATCGGGATGGATCTTGTTGGATTATGGATATATTATAGTTCACATCTTCTCGCAAGAGAAACGAGATTTCTATGGATTGGAGAGGTTATGGGGAGATGCTACTATCATCTTCAGAGAAAAAACCTATGATCTACCATAAGCTGGCTAAGGTATATGATAGACTGATGTGGAATGTGCCTTATGAGAAATGGATCGATTATGTGGAGGCTATCTTCCGCAGGTTTGACTATAAACCCCATTTAATTCTCGATCTCGCTTGTGGAACCGGCAATACGACTATTCCTTGGGCTAAACGAGGGTATGAGGCGATCGGGGTGGATATCTCTGAGGAGATGCTTAAGGTAGCGAGGGATAAAGCCGCTAAGGCTGATCTTAATATCGAATTTATTCAACAAGATATGAAGGAATTGAGGATCGAGATGAAGATCGAGGCTGTTGTTTGTCTATATGATAGCCTTAATTACCTATTATCCGAGGGGGAAATCGTCAGCACCTTTGAGAGGGTAAGCGATATCTTGCCTGAGGGAGGTTTTTTTATCTTCGATTTAAACACGGAATATCAACTGATATCCATCTTCAAAGACGGGATTTATACCGAGGATTTTGGCGATTTCTCCTACTATTGGGAGAGCAGTTTCGATGAAGTCAATAAGATAAGTCAGGTGAATATGACCTTCTCCCTGGGAAGTGGAAAGGAGAGAGAGGTGTTCACTGAGATACACCAGGAGCGCAGTTATGGGCTAAAGCAAGTGAAGGAGATGTTAACTCGGACCGATTTTCAACTCATTGCCGCTTACTCAGCTTATACCTTCTTCCCTCCTAATCCCACGACCAAACGAATATTTTATATAGCTTGTAAAGGTGTAGAATAGGGGGTAGAGATGATGCGAATAGATATATGTAATAAGGTCTTTGTTTTTTTTGTCGGTCTTTTTCTCGTTGTGATCTTCAGTGGGTCTGCTCGAGCCACGGAAGAATTGATAGTCACTGCGATTGAGGTCGAAGGGAACGAGCTAGTATCAGAAGATCTTATCCGAGCGACGATCGGTCTTGAGGTAGGGGATGTATTCACCGAGGATCAAATTCGGGAAGATCTAAGGGCTTTGTATGACCTGGGATATTTTACTACCAATATTCGGGTGGACTTCTCAGGTTATGAGGGTGGGGTTAAGGTAGTATATCATTTAGAGGAGAATCGAAAGATAACTGAGATAGATATTGAGGGTAATACCCTCGTCCCTGATGAGGAGATTTACGGGACGATAGATACTCAGGTGGGAATGATATTTAACTTCGTCCGCCTGAAACAGGATCTCCAGAAGATAGCGAAGCTTTATTCCGATAAAGAGGCCGCTTATCTGGATATAAAGGTGGATCACAAGGATATCCCGGAGGGAATCTATGTGGTGTTTAAGATAAAGGATGAGCTTATAGCCAAGGATATAGTGATAGAGGGGAATGAAATCATAACTACTGAGATGATCGAAGGAGTTATGCAGGTTGAGAGGGGGAAGATTATATCGGGAGCTCAATTAAAGGAAGATCTGGAGAAGATAGGAAAACTTTATAAGGATGAGGAGTATGTATTGATCGCCGATCCGAAGGTCGATATCTCTGAGGAGGGAGTTGTCACCATCTCTCTGGTTGAGGGGAAGTTGGAGAAGATAGAGATCAAGGGAAATGTCAAGACCAAGGATTTCGTCATAAGGCGGGAATTGAAGGAGTGGCTCAGAGTGGGAGAAACATTGAATCTGGGAGATGTTCGTAATGCTATCCGAGGTATATTCGATCTTCGCTTCTTTGAGGATATCATCCCCCAGTTCACCCAGGGCAGCGCTCCGGATAAATTAATCCTCACTGTAGAGGTAATTGAGGCGCGCACCTTCCCGGTTACTGTTGGCGTATCTTATAACAAGAGGGATGGAGTAGGAGGTTTTCTGGAGGCTGGCGATATAAACCTTTTCGGGCGTGGGCAGGAGGCTCAATTGAAATGGCAATTTGGAAATTTGACCACTTACCAGTTGAGCTTCTATGATCCTTGGATCGGAGCCCATCGGACTTCGCTCGGGCTGGAGATCTATCAAAAATCTAGAGCAGTCGAGATCGATGAGGAGGATGAGGAAGAGGATATAACGGATTATAGAATGGTGCAAAGAGGCGGCTCTATATCGCTGGGAAGGTCGATAACCGAGGCTGGAGATCTGCGCCTCTCCCTCGGCTATAATTATGAGGAGATAAATAATACCCCTTTAGAAGAGGAAGGAAAAGCTCCTGATGATGGTTATCTCAATTGGGTGAGTACTGGATTAGTTCATGATACTAGAGATAGTCAAGCTAATCCCACCAGTGGTCAGCGAAATAGTATCTCTACTGAATTCGGCTGGGGAGTGATAGAAGGACCTAAGAATTACACCAAGACAACTCTAGGTATCAGGAGATACTTAAGGCTGGCGGATAGACAAGTGCTAGCTTTTCAATCTTACGGGGGATTTATGACGGGGAAGTTTCCCGATTATAAAAAATTCGTCTTAGGAGGAACTATGACCGGTGTTTATACCCTCCGAGGCTATAATGAGAGGGAATTCAAAGGCGAGAGATTTTTAGTCTTTAATACCGAATACCGTTATATCCTAGACGAGAATATCATAGGGATTGCCTTCGTAGATGTTGGGGATGCCTGGGATAGGGAAGATCCTCTCTCTTTAAGTTATTTTAAAATAGGAGCGGGGCTAGGGCTTCATATAAATATAGCTTTTGGTCCTCTTCGCTTACCTATGAGATTGGACTATGGCTTTGGCAAGAAGGAGGGAGGGATGTTCCACTTCCGTTTAGGCTTCCTATTCTAGCTATTAAGACACTGTATAAGGCATCTATGATCGCCCTCGAAACTTTCCCCTATATCTCTATCCCTAAGATACCATCCTTCATATTAGCGCCATACTCGTAAAATGGTATCCCCACTAGTCGAGAGGATAATATCTCTATCTCATAACCATAATTTAGATCATATTGTAATATAGGCTTGTTACCTCTAATTGACTTCACTTCATAGTTTAAAAAGATGAACTCGGCTAATTTCTTAGCGTCCTCTTCTCCATATATACACTTCTCCATCTTCCCCTTCCTCCCTAAATTTAAGGGGGGCTGTTGATAGAGGAATTGCATCCCTATATCTATTATATTATCTAGCAAGGTGGCAAAAGAAGGAACGAAGATACGAACCTTGCTCTCAGCCCAACCTGGCTGTTCTATGATTGCATCATTCTGCATGCCTTTGCGGAGAAAATCGACAAAACTTCTTGCCAAATCTCCTGTGGCTGAGAGGAAGCTATCTTGTTCGAGGCCATAAATACTGGCATCAAATACCCAGAAGGGTTGAAAGATTAATCTCCCCTTAGAGCCAATTTTACGACGAGCGAAGGAGATCTCGATCGGTTCTCCTATCTTCTCCTTCCTATATATCTGAATCTCGTATCCGAGCTGGCAGCGAGGACATACGAGGATTATATCATCAGGCTCTGCGGATAAATAATCTCCACAACTCGCGCAACGTAAGGGATATAGAGATACGGCCTCTTTCTCCGCCATCTTCTATGACCTCCCCTCCATAGCGAAACTTACTGAACCCAGAGAATATAATCCATAGTCCGCCTAAAAAGGTTAGAGCAATAATAATAAGTGCTCCAAAGAAACTCCCCTCTCCCGTCATATTGGTGAAAATATTCGGCACTACATCTTTAAACACCGTCGTCATAAGGAAGGTCACCCCGAACAAAGTGCCGATCAAAGCCAAGCCACGAGAAAAGTTATTACCGGGAGCTCTTCCATAAAGGATCTTGTTCTCCACTCCGTCTATAACTACTTGATAAGCTCTTTCTTTATATAAGTAACGGACTATCCAGAGCGGATAATAGACAAGGGATATATCTTCCTTAAGATAGAAGAGCTTCTCATAGGTTATCTCGTCTATATCCATCTCATCGAGGATATAGCCTCTAAAGACAAGCTTGGCTTTTCCGCGCGCGTGAGTCTCCGTTCCCATTGGCTCGAAAACCATTCCCTCCCTTCTCATCTCCTCTGCAGAGAAAGGTTTCAATTGAGTGGGGAGGAAGGGGATATATTGAACTCCAAACTCGTGAGGGTCTATTGCTATCTCTTCCCAGGAGTAGGTGCGGCTGACTGCTCTCTCCACGGGTACTCTTCTCTCTCTGTTATTCTCATCCCTATAAACTCTATTCCCCTTAATAGCTCCTATAACCTGATAGGAAACCCTCCAGAAGGGTAGATATACTAAGGATATATCGGATATTCTTCCGCTTTTCCTCAGATCGCTTGCCTTTTGCCATCCAGAGAACCACTTGCGAGCTGTATAAAAAGCCTCTAATCTTTTCACCTTATAGGGTATGTAAAACCTGGGTAGGCTGATATCACCAACTACTAATAGAGGAGCATCACAAAATTGGCACTTGGCTATCCTCTCTCCTTCGCTAACCTCTAATGAGCCTCCACAATTAGGGCAGGTAAGACCGGCTATTATCTGAGCCATGAACTTCTCCTTAATCGGATTCGCTCATATTCGCATAAGGTGCGTTAGACCGATCTAATATGAGTGAAGGGAATAATTTTCCCCCTCACCCTATCCCTCTCCCACGAGGGGAGAGGGAATATCCAGATAGAACTGCTCTTCTTATTCCCTCCCTCGATGGAAGGGGTTAGGGGAGGGTGGTTTAATTTGAAACCTCGGCTAAGCACGCAGAATCTAATATGAGCGATCGGATTTATCGATTGGAATTATAGCATATAACGAGCCTCTTTGTCAATTTTATCTAAAATCAAGCAACCCTTCCAGCGGAGAGATTGGAGGGGCGCTATATAATAAAGGGAAAAGAGCGGGATTATTATATCTCGCTCTTTCCCTCCGCTTCGTCCTCTTATAGTTAGACAAATTTAGAGAGCAAAAATTCCTTACTCGACTCCTGCTATTTGCTTGATAAGTTTTAGATAGTAGAGATAATTCTCCAGGGGAATATCGGGCGGAACCCGGTGATCGACGGTGGGGATATATCCACCCTCAGCGGTAAGCTGGGGAACTTTCGACATCACCTCTTCCTCGATCATCTTCTTATCGCCCATCAGAGCAAGTTTATCTATTCCGCCGATCATCAATAGCTCCTTACCATATTCCCTTCTCATCTCCAGGGGATCGTTACCGGATCTCACCTCGATGGGGAACATACAATTAACTCCTCCCTCGAGCCAGAGAGGGATCAACTCTCCTATATATCCATCGGAGTCTACGATACATATATCTATCCCATACTTCTTGAGATGATCGGTTATCTTCTTATAGCGCGGGACCATAAACTCCTTGAACATTCGAGGGGAGAGAAGCGATCCCTTATTGCATGACATATCCTCCCAGAAGGCGGCGTAATCGATCTCGACCTGTTCGAGGGCGGGAGTGATCGTCTCGATGACGAAATCACGGACGAAGTCCATCATATCATTGATCAACTCTGGATCGTCATAGAAGGTCAGTGAGAGATTCTCTATTCCCATCCACCCTCTCAGCCAACCGAAAAATCCCCCCGTAAATATTCCTAAGGGATAATCGCGATCCTTCCACATCTTAACTTTCTCATCCCAGTCGAGGGAATATCTTGCCGGAGATTTCGGATTATATCTCTCCTTCATCCGCTCAAAATCATCCCGGTTTTTCACGGGAAATTCGATATATTTAGGGATCGAGGAGCCTTTCTTGCGGCGGATACACTTTACTCCATCGGTATCGATTATTATCTGATTATCCTCCGTCTCCTCGAGTATCTCTGGATCAAAGCGGGGCACCATTCCAATATTGACTGTGACCTTATCGAATTCCCAGGGGCGATCCATCCCAAAGTATTTCGAGATATGAACATCGCGAGGTAATCCCTGCTCATACCAAGTTTCCGCCGTCTCATCCCAGAAGCCGAAATCCCAAATTGGGAAACGATCTACTTCCTCAAAGTGCATTATGCGAAGAAATCTCTCTCTTCCGTTCATCTGCTCATTCCTCTCCTTATCAGGGGAATCCCCCTAAATTTTTCCTTCCCAACTATTCCAATATACTATCTCCTGTAATGATTTGCGCGATCGAGCCTCAGGACTCTCATCGGGATAGCCGATAGGCATAAGCGCTACAACTCTCACCTGATCTGGGATCTTCAATATATCGCGAACCCCTGCTTCATCGAACCAGCCAACCCAACAGGTTCCTAATCCCTGAGCCTCAGCCTCCAAGACGATATGCTCAACCGCTATTCCTATATCGAGCATATAGTATTGCTGATTATCCCTATTCCCCGATTCCTTCGGATAGGCACAAGCGACAAGGATAACTGGAGCATTGATCATCGCCTCGCGAGGACCGCCTGCTTCTGCTAGCTGATGTTTCTTCTCTTCATCTTTAATAACGATGAAGTGCCAACACTGTAGATTTGCCCATGAGGGGGCGAGTCGAGCCGCCTCGAGGAGAGTATTGAGGGTCTCCTCGGAGATAGGAGTCTTCTTCATCTTTCTGATACTGCGTCTGGATTTTATAACATCCATAATAGACGCCACTTATTATTCCCCCTTTTAATACACTTAATACTATATGCTGAATTCATCCGATTAATTTTACCAAATAGAGATAATAAAATCAAGATTGTTATAAGAAATTGGCTTGAAGTCCCTTTCAGGACTATTATATAACAAAAATTTCTATTGTCAAGGGATTTTATCAATCCTAAGAAGGTTCGATAAATATTATGTTAAGTTAAGTAATTTCAGAAAAGAGTCCTTATTTTAGAGATAAGTGGGTATATATAATGAAAGTAAGAGCTTTTATGCTTATATGAAAGAGGAGGTGGTCCTATGTCAGTAGAGGAACTCAAAGCCACTATCCGTCGGGTCCTTGACGAAGCCTTCAACAAGGGCAACCTGGACGTATTAGATGAACTTTACGTCGCCGATTGTGTCTACCATCTCCCTCCCTTTCCGGATATTAAAGGGCTCGAGGCTTTCAAACAATTCATCATAAACCTCCGCAACGCCTTCCCCGACCTCCAGCTCACGATCAGCGAGATAATCATCGAAGAGGACAAATGTTCTATACAATACACCTGTCGGGGCACACATAAAGGGGAGTGGATGGGAATAGTCCCGACCGGCAAGCAGTTGATATGGATGGTATATACCCTATGGCATCTAGTGGAAGGCAAAGTCGTCGAAGACTGGGCCTATTATAGCAGATAGGCTATGTTATTGAGCACTAGCAAAACTGCTGAGCGGAACTAAGTATATCATTCTTGACATTTTTCTTTATCCCCTCAGATTTTTTTCAACAACAACATCTGAGAAGAAGGATTTATTCATGCTCACGTCAATAGTTTCGCCAACAATCTCAAATTCACCCTCTAGCCGTATATCTTCAGATGAACTGCCGACCATCACGTCTATGTTGCCTGGTTCTACAATAAACTGCATCTCCCGATTGTAAAAACCAAGCTGATTGATGTTAACTGTAAAGGTAACTTTACAGCTTGCCCCCGGCTCAAGCGTCACTCGTTTGAAGCCAACCAGTTCGCGAACCGGCCTGGTTATTGTAGCTTCCCGGTCATGGAAGTATAACTGAACAATCTCATCGCCTTTATATGTACCGGTGTTTTTCACTTCTAGGGAGATTTTAACTTTGCCTTTACTATCCACCTGTTTACTACTCACCTGCAGATTGCTATACCCAAAGCTGGTATAGCTCAATCCGTAACCAAAGGGGAAAAGAGGTCTGGCGGTCTCATCTACATAATCTCCTGTGAAGTGTGACCGTCCGCCTGAGGGTTTGTGATAATGATAGATTGGTATCTGACCGACACTCTGGGGAAAAGAAATAGGCAGTTTTCCGCCAGGAACAGCATCTCCGAACAGGACATCAGCGATTGCATCTCCGCCTTCTTCTCCAGGAACCCAAGCTTCAAGTATGGCTGGAATATTAGCAGCCGCCCATTTGATTGAAAGAGGGCGTCCATTTATTAAAACCAGGACAATAGGGGTCCCTGTTTCGTAAATGAGCTTTACCAGCTCTTCCTGAACCCCTGGTAGGTTCAAATCCGCCCGATCTCGTCCTTCACCGCTGGTGGATGATTGGGTAAGTCCACATTTTTCGCCCACAACTACAATAGCCAGATCGGCTTTTCGGGCGATCTCGACAGCCTCTGAAAACCCTTCAGTGGAGTTATCCATTATTCCACAGCCCTTGGCATAGAGAACTTCAGTTGCGGGAGAGACTTTATCCTTAATGGCTTCCAAAACGCTTCTAATGGAATAAGATTCCCTGGTAAACGCCTCTTCGTCCTCAGCTGTGCGAATCTCTCTAATATGACTTACATGAGAGTAATCACCAAGGAGGTTTCGGACACTATCCGCATTGGGTCCTATTACTGCGATGCATCCCATATCTTTTTTAAGGGGCAGTAACTTGTCTCCATTTCTTAACAGGACCATCGATTTTCTTGCTATTTCACGAGCTATCTCTTTGTTCCTCGCCTTGGTAAAGACAGCGGTGATATTTTCCACATCCACAAAGGGGTTCTCAAAAAGGCCAAGAGAGAATTTCGCTCTCAGCACCCGCTTAACGGATTCATCAATTATCCTCTCTTCCACCAACCCTTTTTTTACCGCATCGATTAAAACATCTCCATACGCCTTAACACGCGGAAGTTCAACATCAAGACCCGCAGTTATCGCTTGGATTGCTGCTCCTTGCAAATCACAAGAAACATGATGATAAGAAAATGCCATGGCTATCGCCATATAGTCGGAGCTAACAAATCCTCTAAATCCTAGTCTCTCTCGCAGAATTTCGGTAAGGACTTCCTTGGATACACCGCAAGGAATACCATCCAGTTCATGATAGGCATTCATAATGGATCCAATATTGGCTTCCCGGATGGCCGCCTCAAAAGGTTTGGCAAAAACTCCAAGCAATTCTCTTTGGGGAATATGAGCTGGTGCACAGTTCATTCCACCTTCTGATAATCCATATCCCAAGAAATGTTTTCCCGTTGCCAGTATACCCTCTTTAGGGTCTTCTCCCTGCAATCCTTTGACATAGGAAGTGCCCATTCGCGAGATCAGATAGGGGTCCTCCCCAAAGGTTTCTTCGGTCCGTCCCCATCGAGGATCTCGGGCAATATCAAGGACTGGAGAAAGCCCTTGATGTGCCCCAACGGAACGCATCTGTTCTCTTATGAGGCCAGTCATTTTCTCCGCAAGTTCCGGTTCCCAGGTTGAGGCAAGCCCGATAATCTGCGGAAACGCTGTTGCTTTTTTGGCCATATAACCACTGAGGCACTCTTCGTGGACGATGGCCGGGATGGCAAGTCGAGTATGGTCCTTTAAATATCGCTGGATCTCATTTGTAATCCTGGCTGTTTGTTCAGGGGGTAGATTCGTTGCACCACCAATACGTGAGATCTGACCAACCCCATGAGCAAAGGCTTTACTTAGCTTTTCCGAATCAACTCCCTCTGGTCCCAGAAACTCAAGTACCCAATGACTCCCAAGCTGGGTGATTTTTTCCTCAAGTGTCATTCTGCCCAGTAGATCTTCAACTCTTTTTTCAATTGGTTGAGAAGCATCCATATACAGGCGATAATCATCACTCATGATAAATCCTCCTTATAGTTGCGTTGTTCGAGGTTTTCCGCTAGGCTCATAGCACTATGGCGCCTAACTCGTTTCTACACGATTCGCTAAAATATGCTTTTCTTGCATATTATTCGTATCTTACTTATTATATAACAAAAATCTCTATTGTCAAGGGATTTTATCAGTCCTGGATGCATATAGAATCGGGGATCAAAATGATTTCAGATCGAATTATAATTCCCCCTCACCCTGGCCCTCT
>CAZSTA010000106.1:0-11956 GCA_964609495.1 uncultured bacterium
ATATGTATTTCCGTCTGGTTACCCACGGGGGAGATGATCCCTTCTGGGCTGTGGTACACAAAGGGATGCTCGACGCCGCCAAAGAACTGGGTTGCAAGGCTGATATCGACCTAGTCGGAGGGGATGTCCCGTTACAGGTGAAGAGATTCCAAGAGGCAGTGGCCATGAAACCTGATGGGATAGCTTTGGTCATAAATGACGACGTTGCCTATGACAAGCCGGTTAAAGATGCGCTTGCGGCCGGAGTCAACGTGATCGGTATGAACAACGATGACAAAGAAGGAGCGGCGGGCAATGCCCGGCTCTGTTACATCGGTCAAAGCGAGCGACGTGCAGGCTACATCGTAGCTAGAAGGTGTTTCCAGAAAGCGAAAGAGCTGGGATGGGATTTGAGCAAAGCGCATGTGGCCATGCCGGTCGAAGTGCCTGGGGCGATGTATGGGGTGGTAAGATCGCAGGGTATCCAAGATGCCATGAAAGAATATGGTATCACATCTTTCGAGATAATAGATGCTGGTGGTTTAGAAATGACCACGGTGGAGGCTCGAGAGACCGCGTATCTGCTGGCGCACCCTGAAACCACATTCATGTTTGGTCTCGGCGGTATCTGTACCAATATGCTTACAGCTTCGCTGAAGGCTGCCGGCAAGAAGCCAGGGGAAATCATAGCCGGTGGATTCGATACCGCGCCAGGTACCCTCACTGGACTTAAAGAAGGATACGTAGAGGCGACCGTCGATCAGCAACAGTACCTGCAGGGATACTATGCTGTCTATACACTTTATCTCATGAAGAGATATGGCTTTGCCCCTAACATAGACACGGGAGGCTACCTGGTCGATAAAGACATTATCGGAGTTATCGAAGATCTGTCGCCGCTGATGATAAGATAGGAATAGCCGCGGCAAAACCTTAAATTGTTGTCAAAATGTAAGACTCTCTTCCCAATGCTCCTGGAAGTTTGCTCTCAGGGAGCGTAGCTACCCAGGAGCAGCGGGAAGTCGAGTATTTTTATGTTTTTTGCTTTTGGCTAGGAGATATTCTGAAGACCATTCATGAAAACCACAAATAAGCGGTCATAGCTGTGTCAAGCATATCAAGAAAATTATCAAAATTATTTTCTTATCAGGCTGCTGATACTCTTGCTGTCTTCATTGGGCTGATATTAATTTTTACTTTTTTTACTCCCCACCGCCTTTTTGTTGACCCGAGAAATATCAAAGCTCTAAGCAAGTTAACACCTGATCTAGGAATTGTTGCTTTGGGCGTTGGTATGTTGATGATCTGCGGGGAATTCGATTTATCGGTGGGTGCAGTGCTGCCCTTTTGTTCATATGTTTTTGTGCTCCTAACGCGAGCAGGCATGGATTTGGTTTTCAGCCTATTTATCACCATTGGAGTAGGAGCTCTTCTTGGCCTTTTAAATGGTCTTATTACCGTGAAGGGGCGCATTCCTTCCTTCATAGCTACCCTGGGGACAATGATGTTCTGGAGAGGGGTACTCTACGTTCATTCCCTCATGTGGCCAATAGGTATAAGAGCTTTCCTGCCAGCCGGTTCATCTTTCGAACATGCTCTGATAGGTGAAATCGGAGGGGTCCTTCCTGTACAGGTGGTTTGGTTTGTGGTGTTTGGACTGATCCTTGGGGTATTGCTTCACTTCCATAAATTCGGTAACTGGATCTACGCTACCGGTGACAACAAAGAAGCAGCCAGAGCCATGGGTATAAACACAGATATGGTAAAGACGATCTGCTTCATAATTGTAGGGATCTTATGTGCCTTTGTGGGGGTAATGCAGCTTCTCCGACTTGAATCGTTTGCCTGCACGCAAGGACTGGGATTTGAGCTCAAGGCAATCGCGGCTTCCGTAGTTGGAGGAACCTTCCTTATGGGAGGCGTAGGAAGTATAGGGGGGATTTTTTTGGGAGCACTTACTATCCAAATTTTGGAGAACGGACTCATCTTAATGAGGATCCCCGTATTCGGGATTACCGCATTTATAGGTTTAGCCATAATTTTGTTTGTGGTCTTGAATACCTATGTGAGAAGAAAGATGATAGGGTAGATGGACTGCGGCGGTTGAATAGTTACTTAGGGTTTTTGGTAAGCTAGGTTGAAAATAAAAGAGGGGTTTTGAACTATGGTATCTTCTTCTGTAACCGATAAGCCGGAAAAAAGCCTGGTTAAGATGGTAAATGTCCACAAATGGTTTGGAAAAGTTTATGCCCTAAAAGGAGTCGACTTTGAGGTCAGGCACTCTGAGATCATGGGTTTAGTGGGTGACAATGGTGCAGGTAAATCAACATTGATAAAAGTCCTGTCGGGATATCACTTGGCAGACAAAGGGGAAACATATTTTGAGGGCAAAAGAGTGAATATCACTTCCTCTCGTGATGCTAGAAAGTTAGGCATCGAAACTGTCTATCAGGAGCAGGCCTTAGCGCCCAATATGAGTATATCAAGAAACATCTTTATGGGAAGGGAATTAGTAAGATCATTGGGACTTATGGATAAGAAAGCCATGGATGGAGGAAGTATGAAGGCCTTGGAAAGCATCGGATTGCATCTGAGGTCGCCAGATGCACTCATCGCTATGCTATCAGGGGGAGAGAGGCAAGGGGTGGCTATAGCCAGAGTCTTGCATTTTAAGGCTAAGCTGGTGATATTGGATGAACCTACGATCGCCTTGTCAGTTAAAGAGGCTCAGCAAGTATTAGAATTCATAAAACAGTTAAAAGAAGAAGGGATCTCAGTTATCTTCATAACGCATAACCTTTATCATGTATTCCCCAGTGCAGATAGATTTGTCGTTTTGAATCGGGGGGAAAAGGTAGCAGACGTCGAAAAAAAAGACACCTCTATAGATGACCTTACTGAATTGATAGTAAAGCCACCTTCTAATAGTAATTGAAGCATCCCCCCAACTAGGGAGGTTTAAAGGAGGAGGAAAAGTTTGAGGTTTATTAAACTTTTTTTTGCCCATAGAGCTGCCAGTATCCTTCTGGTATTTATTGGCTTAATATTATTCTTTGCTCTCTTTTCTCCTCACCATCGTTTCACCAGTCGAGCCAACCTGGAAGTTCTTCTGGCACTGGGATCTGAGTTCAATATCGTTGCTTTGGGTGTGGGTATGTTGATGATCTCTGGGGAGTTCGATCTTTCAGTTGGTTCAATCCTGGTATTTTGTTCCTTTGTTTTTATGAGACTATTCGAGACGGGGATGAATTTATTCTTAGCAGGATTTATCACCCTTGGTGTAGGAGCTCTCCTGGGCTTCTTAAATGGTCTCATAACGACAAAGGCACGTATTCCTTCCTTTATAACTACTCTGGGAATGATGATGTTCTGGAGGGGGATGACACTTATCTTGTCCCAAGGTTTCCAAAGGCCTTTTGATTCAGCAGTTTCGCCGCTGCTTAGCAGTGTTTTGACCGGTAAAATCGGAGGGTTCATTCCCGTACAGGCGGTTTGGTTTGTGGTGTTTGGGCTGATCCTGGGAGTGTTGCTTCACTTCCATAAATTCGGTAATTGGATCTACGCTACGGGGGACAACAAAGAAGCAGCCAGGGCCATGGGCATAAATACAGACCGGGTAAAGATGATCTGTTTCATGATTGTAGGAATCTTATGTGCCTTTGTCGCGGTGATGCAAATTGTTCGAGTTAGCACATTTTCCTCTCGAGCAGGAGATGGTTGGGAGCTCAAAGCGATCGCCGCTTCCGTGGTTGGGGGAACCTCCCTCACGGGAGGCATAGGAATTATGGCGGGGATTTTCCTGGGGGCACTTACAATCTCGGCTATAGAAAATGGACTGGTTATATTAAGAATCCCTTATTTCTGGACCTACATAGTTTTTGGTTTGGTTATAATCTCATCTGTACTCTCGAGTGCGTATTTAGAAAAGAAGGGCACTTTGACATCTATTGTGACGAATAGAAAAACATAAAGTAATTGATAAAGCCCCCTAAAAATAAATAAAATTTTTGTTGACAAATTAAAAATTTTTTGTTATAATTGGAAGATGTGTGAACTTGGATAATCCGAGCAATTTCGGTTGTTAGTATCTCTATTTATTTGGTTTTTGAATTATCGATGGTGATATATTAGATGTCAATTAGGATCGGCCCGAAGCCGAAATTTCGGCTGTTGGAATGCATACCAGGAGCCGAAATTTTAGTTTTGGACTCGTCTAAATGTAGTGCCCCTCAATCATTTGGTTAAGTTAATAGGTTAGTTCTGGTCTGACTTAAACCTCCCTCATAGACCATATTTTCCTTAGATTTTTCCTCATCGACCAAATTAGAAGGGGCACTAAGCGTCTATAATAATAACAGGGGTGATCTCTAAAGATGGTAAAACCAGTTAGATGTGGACAAAGGGTGAGGATGAGTTATAGCTGGATCCCAGAGGTCTTAGAGATGCCTAATTTGATCGAGAATCAGCTTTCCTCTTATAACAATTTCCTTCAGAAGGATGTTCCTCCTGAGGAGAGAAAGCTGCAAGGCCTTCAGGAAGTTTTCTTAGATGTCTTTCCGATCAATGATTTCAACGACAATATGGTCTTGGAATTCGTTGATTACACTATTGAGGATCCGCCTTATACCTCTAATGAGTGTAGAGAAAGGGATTTAACTTATTCTTCACCACTTAAGATCAGGGTTCGTCTGATCAGTAAGCGAACAGGAGAGGTTAAGGAACAAGAGATATTTGTAGGAGATCTGCCGATGATGACTGATAAGGGGACCTTCGTCATAAACGGCGCGGAGAGAGTAGTAGTCACTCAACTCCACCGTTCTCCGGGGGTTTTCTATGAGGAGCTTGCCGATGCAAGTGGAAGAAGAACCTTCTCTGCTAGGGTAATCCCTTATCGAGGAGCTTGGATCGAGTTCAGTTTGGATTCTAAAGATATTGTATATGTTAGACTCAACCGCCGTCGTAAGATGCTAGCCACTGCTTTGCTCAGAACCTTGGGGTATAGCACTGATGAGGAGATACTAGAGTTATTCGACAACTCCCCCATAATTCAGGCTACTTTAGAGAAGGATTATACCAATAACCGGGAGGAGGCCTTGGTAGAGATCTATCGCCGTCTGAGGCCGGGGGATCCTCCTCAGGTCGAGAGTGCCCAGGGCCTACTTCGCAGTCTTCTCTCCGATCCAAAGAAATACGATCTGGCGCGAGTTGGCAGACATAACATGAATAAGAAATTGGGATTAAATTTCCCCCTGGAGGAGAGAACGATAATCGAGATCAAGGAGGGGAAGATCATAGATAAGGGGATAGTAGCCTCCTTGAAATATCTGGTGGGACTCCCCGAAGGTAAAGGCACTGTTGATGATATCGACCATCTGGGCAAGAGGCGAGTGCGCTCGGTAGGAGAATTACTCCAGAATCAATTTCGGATAGGTCTGGTCCGGATGGAGAGAGTAGCGCGCGAGCGAATGACGATTCAACCCGATAGTGAGACCACTACGCCCCAGACTCTTATAAACATTAGGCCGATAGTGGCGGCTATTCGGGGGTTCTTCGGGGGGAGTCAACTCTCGCAATTTATGGATCAGGTCAATCCCCTCGCGGAATTGGCTCATAAGAGACGTTTAAGTGCTTTGGGACCCGGGGGATTGAAGCGAGATCGGGCGGGATTCGAGGTGCGTGACGTTCACAATACTCACTATGGTCGGATATGCCCGATAGAGACGCCTGAGGGACCAAATATCGGTTTGATCGGTAATCTTGGCACCTATGCTCTGATAAGCGATTTCGGCTATATCCAAGCTCCCTATCGTAGGGTGGTCGAGGGAGTCGTTACCGACGAGATCCGCTATCTTACAGCCGATGAGGAGGATGAATATGTCATCGCTCAGGCGAATGCCCCTTTGGATGAGGAAGGCCATTTTCTCAGTAATAGAGTCACGGTCCGCTATCAGGACGAGATAAAGATGGTCTCTCCCGAGGAGGTCAACTTTATGGATGTATCTCCTAAACAGATCGTCAGTGTAGCTACCTCACTCATCCCATTTTTGGAGCATGATGATGCCGGTCGAGCCTTGATGGGAGCGAATATGCAACGGCAGGCGGTTCCCTTAATTCGCACCGAAGCCCCCCTAATCGGCACGGGGATGGAGTATCGAGCGGCCAAGGACTCCGGAGCAGTGGTCGTTGCCAAGCGCGCGGGAATCGTAGGAGAGGTAACCGCAGATAGGATAGTGGTAATCCCCAATGGATGTGAGGAGAGGACTGAGGGGGAAAGGATAGCGGATGTATATGAATTAATGAAATTCAAACGTTCTAACCAGGATACCTGTATAAACCAAAGACCGATTGTGCGGAAGGGACAAAGGATCGAGCGTGATCAAGTTATAGCTGATGGGGCGGCTACCGATCACGGAGAGTTAGCCTTAGGAGCTAACGTTTTGGTGGCGTTTATGTCCTGGGAAGGCTATAACTATGAGGATGCGATAGTGATAAGCGAGAAGCTGGTGGGGGATGATATCTTCACCTCGATTCACATCGAGAAATATGAGGTAGAGGCTCGAGATACCAAGCTGGGACCTGAGGAGATAACGAGGGATATCCCTAATATCGGGGAGGAGGCTCTAAGAAATCTCGATGAAGACGGCATCGTTAGGGTAGGAGCTGAGGTGACGCAAGGGGATATTTTAGTGGGTAAGATTACCCCTAAGGGGGAGACGGAGCTAACTGCGGAGGCGAAGCTATTGAGGGCTATCTTTGGAGAGAAAGCCCGAGAGGTTAGGGATACCAGCCTGCGCGTCCCCCATGGGGAGGGGGGATGTGTGATCTCAACCACGATCCTCTCTCGCCACGAAGGACACGAGCTACCTCCCGGAGTGAACAAGATGGTTCGGGTCTATGTAGCGGTCAAGAGGAAGATCACCGAGGGGGATAAGATGGCGGGTCGTCACGGGAATAAAGGGGTTATCGCCAAGGTTGTTCCCGAGGAGGATATGCCTTTCTTAGAGGATGGGACTCCCATTGAGATCATCTTGAATCCCCTGGGGGTGCCCTCCCGAATGAACATAGGTCAGATTTTGGAGACCCATCTGGGGTGGACAGCAAATAAAATGGGATACTATATCGCTTCTCCCGTCTTCGATGGAGCGAAGGAGGATGAGATCAGGAAGGCGCTTATTTCTGCTGGTCTCCCTGAGGATGGAAAGGCAGTTCTCTACGATGGCCGGACTGGTCTGCCTTTCGATCAAAAGATAACGGTGGGGTATATATATATGATGAAGCTAGCTCACTTAGTAGATGATAAGATCCATGCCAGATCGACCGGACCTTACTCGGTGATCACTCAGCAACCCTTAGGGGGGAAGGCTCAGTTTGGAGGACAGCGATTTGGGGAGATGGAGGTATGGGCGCTGGAGGCTTATGGGGCAGCTCATACTCTCCAAGAGATGCTCACTATAAAATCTGATGATGTGACGGGGAGGGTCAAGGCTTATGAGGCGATCGTCAAGGGCGAGCAGTTGACTCCTCCGGGCATCCCTGAATCCTTCAAGGTTCTTATTAAGGAGTTGCAGAGTTTAGCGGTGGATGTGAAGTTATTGGATAAAAATGGTTCTGAGATTAAGATAGATGATGAGGAGAGCGATTATGATATCTTCCATTTCAGCACTTCCAGGGGCTTAAGCCTTGCCTCCGAGGATGAGGAAGCGGAGGCGGAGGGAGAGTTGGAGGGGGATGAAGATTATCGAACGAAGAGTCTCGCCAATTAGAGGGGGATGACCCCCCTGCGTGTCCAATACATATCTCGATTTTTTCCAGAGGTGATTTTCAGATGATGCCACTAGAAGATTTTGATAGGATAAAGGTCGGTTTAGCCTCGCCAGAGACGATACTGGGATGGTCCTACGGAGAGGTGAAGAAGCCGGAGACCATTAACTATCGAACCCTGAAGCCCGAGAGGGATGGATTATTTTGTGAGAAGATCTTCGGACCGGTTAAGGATTGGGAGTGTCATTGTGGTAAATACAAGAGAGTTCGGTATAAGGGGCTGATCTGTGATCGTTGCGGGGTCGAGATTACTCGCAGTTCGGTGCGAAGGCGACGTTTGGGACATATCGAGTTGGTCTCCCCAGTTTCACATATCTGGTATTTCAGGGGGACGCCCTCTCGCATCGGTTTGATGTTGAATATATCCATGCATAATCTGGAGAAGGTGCTTTATTATGCCTCCTATATAGTTGTGGATCCAGGGGATACGGTGTTGGGCCCAGAGCCGTTGGAGAAAGGTCAGTTGTTATCGGAGGCTAAATACAGGGAATATTCGATGGGTTTTAGGAAGAGCTACTCCCTAGCGGAGGGTTGTGAGGTAGCGGTTGAGGATAACGAGAGAGTAGCCGTCGGGGAGGTGATAGCTCGGGATAAGAACTCTCGCCCGATAATCTCGGAGTTAGAGGGAGTCGTGGAATATGGGAATCCTCGTGAGATGGAGATCGTCTTCGAGGAGGTGGTGGAACATAGCTATGTTGTCCCCAGCGATACGAAACTTAGGGTGGAGGAATCCTCAGAGGTCTTCCCCGGAGATATCTTGACGGATAAGGTGATGAGTCCTGCGGTAGTAGCCGCCCTCTCAGGGGTCGTCGAGATCGATAACTCTGGCGATCTGCGCCGAGTTACGATAAGTGGCGATGATGGGCGCGAGGTCTCTGATACGATCCCTGAGGGAGTGCATCTCAGGGTTAAGGAGGGGGAGAGGGTTACGGTGGGAGATCCCTTGACGAGTCGATATAGTCAACCTCCTCTGGTGGCAGATAGGGCCGGGGTGGTTAAGATATCACCTCTGGGAGGGGATCAATTGGAGATAATCATCGAAGAGAAGCGGACTGAGAAAACGACCTATAAGATCCCTGCTACTATGGATATGCTCGTTAAAAATGAGAGTCGAGTCGATGCGGGAGAGATAATTGCGACTGATCTGACTGGCGAGGAGGAGTTAATAGCTGAACATGGGGGGATAGTCTATTATAGGCTGCCTCGTGAGTTAGTGGTGTCGAGGGGGGGTCTCTATTCGATCCCACCTGAATTTGAGATAATAGTTGAGGACGGGGAGCGAGTGAAAGCGGGAGAGATGATCGCTTCCGCTGGCGAGGAGAGTGTCAGAAGCGAGATCTGTGGCCTAGTCGAGGTGAATGAGACCCATCACCAGGTAAAGATAAAGGAGTGCTACGAATTCAAAGCTGGTATGGGAGCCTCTGCTATCCGAGAGCTCTTAGCTGAGATAGATGTTGAACGGCTGGTGGAGGAGCTAAAACATGAGGTGCGAACCTCCACCTCCAAACAGAAGAGAGCTAAAGCGGTCAAGAGACTTGAGACTGCCCAGGCTTTTCTTACCTCGGGGAATAGACCCGAATGGATGATCCTCTCAGTATTACCAGTTGTTCCCCCCGATCTGAGACCAATGGTTCAACTGGATGGAGGGCGATTCGCCACCTCCGATCTCAATGATCTATATCGGCGAGTTATTAATCGTAACAACCGTTTGAAGAGATTATTGGACTTAGATGCTCCTGATATCATTATCCGCAATGAGAAGCGTATGCTTCAAGAGGCGGTCGATGCCCTCTTAGCTAATGAGAGGAGAGGCAATATAGTCACCAAGGTCAGGAATCGTCCGTTGAAATCCCTCTCCGACATATTGATCGGAAAACAGGGACGCTTCCGCCAAAACCTCCTAGGTAAGAGAGTCGATTACTCAGGTCGCTCGGTCATCGTGGTAGGACCAAACCTCAAGCTTAATCAGTGCGGATTACCCAAGAGGATAGCTCTGGAGCTATTTAAGCCCTTTGTGATGAAGAAATTGGTCGAGCTTGGCAAAGCTCACAACATAAAGAGCGCCAAGAAGTTAGTAGAAAGGGCAAGTGATAGACGAGGAGAAGAAGTGTGGGGTGTATTAGAAGAGGTCATAAGAGAACATCCAGTTCTTCTAAATCGTGCTCCAACACTTCACCGTTTAGGGATACAGGCCTTTGAACCAGTCCTCGTGGAGGGCAATGCTATCCAAATTCATCCCTTGGTGTGCGAGGCTTTCAACGCCGACTTCGATGGAGACCAGATGGCGGTCCATGTCCCCCTTTCCCTCTTCGCTCAAGCTGAGGCTCGGATCTTAATGGCCTCCAGATACAACATCCTCTCGCCCCAAAACGGTCACCCCATCACCCGCCCCACCCTCGATATGGTTTTAGGGTGTTATTACCTAACTAAAGAGAAGGATGGCTGTAAAGGGGAAGGAATGATCTTCATAAATCCCGAAGAAGTGCTTATGGTTTATCAAAACCCCACCTGTGACATAGAATTGCACGCCAAGATCAAAGTTAGGATCGAGGGAGAGATGATCATAACGACCGTAGGGCGAGTAATCTTCAACTCCGAGTTACCAAGGGAGCTCCGATCCTATGGAGAGGTCTTCGATAAAGATCGCCTGAGAAAACTTGTGGGAGATGCCTACCGCCTACTAGGAAACGAAGCGACCGCCGAATTGCTCGACGAACTAAAGACCCTGGGATACCACTACGCAACAAAATCCGGCGCCACCATTGCCATCTCCGACGTCGAGATCCCCTCGCGCAAGGACGAGATCCTAGCCGAGACCGATAAAGAGGTCGAGAAGATTGAAGAACAATATAGACGCGGCTTAATGACCGCTGATGAGCGATATCGCAAGATCGTAGAGCTATGGAATAGCGCCCGAGAGGATGTAACTGAGGCGGTTCTAGAGAACCTAGACGAGTTCAACCCGGTCTATATGATGGCTACCTCGGGAGCCAAGGGAAATATTCAACAGATCAGCCAGATGGCAGGAATGAGAGGACTAATGGCCAATCCCTCGGGAAGGATCATTGAGATCCCTATCCGAGCCAACTTCCGAGAAGGATTAACAGTCCTGGAATACTTCATCTCCACGCATGGAACAAGAAAAGGATTAGCTGATACTGCTATTCGCACCGCAGACGCTGGATATCTAACCCGGAGGCTAGTCGATGTAGCCCAAGACATAATAGTCACCAACTACGACTGTGGAACTACGACTGGCTTCACCATCAGCGCTATCAAGAAGGGCGATGAGACCGTAGAGCCGTTGAGTGAGAGAATCCCCGGTCGAGTGAGCTTAGAGGATATTATTCATCCCGAAACAAAGGAGCTCCTCGTTGCTCGTAACGAGATGATCGATGAGGAGAAAGCAAAGCTTATAGAGGAAGCTGGGATCGAGGAGGTCAAGATCCGCAGTGTGCTTACCTGTCAGAATCGTCGTGGAGTATGTGTTCTCTGCTACGGTCGAAATCTAGCAACTGGACGTATGGTCGAGATCGGAGAAGCAGTCGGGGTAATTGCCGCCCAATCGATCGGAGAGCCAGGGACCCAGTTGACCCTTAGAACCTTCCATACCGGAGGAGTCGCGGGAGAGGATATCACCCAGGGACTGCCCCGAGTGGAGGAGCTCTTCGAAGCGCGAAAGCCAAAGGGACAAGCCATAATAAGCGAGATCAGCGGCCTAGTTTCGCTTCAAGACCTGCCCCAAGGGAAGAGAAAGATAACCATCACGGGAAAGGATGGAGAGGAGAAGACCTATACAATCCCCCATGGACAAAGATTAAGAGTCCGTCAGGGAGAATACGTCGAGGCTGGCCTCCCACTTATCACTGGCAGTATCAACCCTCATGACATCCTTCGGATCAAAGGCTTTCAGGATGTCCAACGCTACCTCGTCAACGAAGTCCAAGCGGTATACAAATCCCAAGGAGTCGATATCAACGATAAACATATCGAGGTAATCGTCCGCCAGATGCTACGGCGAGTTAAGATAAAGAATACCGGCGACACCTCCTTCCTGCCTGGAAAGATAGTCGATCGTTTCGATTTCGAGGCGGAGAACAACAAAGTGATCGCTCAAGGAGGAGAGCCAGCCATTGGACAACCCCTCCTGATGGGA
>CAZSTA010000107.1:0-11813 GCA_964609495.1 uncultured bacterium
GAAGAAGCCTGCGGAATTATGCTCGGCTCGAATTGAGGCTGAAGCTCTCAAAACATTAAGTTTTCCCTGTTCACATTATAGCAGAAGGAAGGCCTTTTGTCAAATCCTCAAGAGAAGCTGTAAGCATGTAGAATATTGTGCTAGCGGTTTGAACTCATATAAATCACCCTCCCCTAACCCCTCCCGTCAAGGGAGGGGGAAATAAAGAGAGTAGTCTTATCTCGATGTTCCCTCTCCCCTCGTGGGAGAGGGATAGGGTGAGGGGGAAATCATATCTTGACTTCTTAGTAAAAATCTACTAGCACTAAATTTTACATACTTCCAGAGAAGCTTGACAACTATATCTAAAAATGCTATAATATGGCTGGAATCAATCCCTATGCTACTCACCTCAGAGCATACTATCCCTAAATTATGAGGCTGTAGCATTTACACTCCTTGTCTATCATAGATCAAAAACATTACTAATGGATGGCTCTATGGAGTCGGAGGCTGTATCTCTGACTCTTTTCATAATACATCTATTATCTTGAGAAAACGGAGGCGATAAGGATGAAGCTTATAATAGCGATAGTTCATGATGAAGACGCTAATAAATTATCTCTAGCTTTAGCCAAAGAAGGTTTTCAATCGACTAAATTAGCCAGCACTGGAGGTTTTTTAAGAAGAGGTAATACCACGATATTTATAGGTATAGAGAAGGAAAAAATTGATAAGATATTCGATATTATAGAGAAAACTTGTCGAACTAGAGAATATTCTCCTGCTTCTTCTCTACCCTCGGACGTCTCTGCTTTTGTTCCCAGCGGAGTAAAGATAGGAGGGGCAACTGTATTTGTTCTTGATGTTGATAGGTATATTACCGTATGAGATCATAAATAACTGTGATTGATCCCTCAGACACCAAATATCTCTCGAGTATTATCTCTGACCGCAGAAGCCACCGTTTGCAAATCGAGTCCTTTTATCTGAGCGACCTTCTCAGTTACATATCGAACATAAGCTGGTTCATTCCGTTTGCCACGCCTAGGAACTGGGGCCATATAGGGACAATCCGTCTCCACTAGTAATCTCTCCAGCGGTGTTATTTCTACTACAGAGGGGGCTTTCTTGGCATTAGGGAAGGTAATAGGACCGGCAAAGGATATGAAATATCCCTTATCGAGATAATATTTAGCTAATTCAGGATCTCCTGAGAAACAATGGAGAACAACTTTTTCAGCTTCTTCGTCCTCCAATATCTTTCTAGTATCTTTGTGAGCCTCTCTACAATGAACTATGATGGGTAGGTCCAGCTCCTTAGCCAAGTTTATCTGGCGATAAAAAACTTTCTTCTGAATATCTCGAGGAGAGAAATCATAATGATAATCCAGACCGATCTCTCCAATAGCTACTACTTTCCCCTCTCCAGCTAAATTTTTTAACTCTTCATAGAAGCTCTCCTCAGCATCTTTAGCCTCGTGAGGATGAATACCCACAGCGGCATAGATAAAGGGATATTCAAAAGCGAGTTCGAGCGAGAATCTGCTGGTCTCGAGATCTGAGCCGATATTTATAATTAGCTCCACTCCGCTTTCCTCGGCTCGCGTGATGACCTCTTTCCGATCTCCATCAAATCTTTTCGAATCTAGATGCGCGTGGGTATCTACAAACATTTATCTTCCTCATCTTCTCTCAGATGTCCTACTTTCTCTCACAATCTATCTTTCGCCTTATTCAAGATATATTTGTTTCCCCTACATCTGAAACAAACCGACAGATCATTGAACTCTACTTCCTAGCTCAATATCCCGATCTAAAATCAACAAAGCCAAATCATTCCCCTTAACCGCCGCTAGAAGCATACCATTCGATTCGATACCGCGAATGGTAGCTGGTTTGAGATTAGCCACTATGATTATCTTCTTACCAATTATCTGAGAGGGAGAATATTGTTTAGCTATGCCTGCTACGATAGTCCTTCTCTCCTGACCCAGATCGATCTCCAACTTCAGGAGCTTATCCGCTCCAGCCACCTTCTCCGCACTCACTACCTCAGCAACGCGAAGCTCCACCTTTTCGAAATCTTCATAACTTATCCTATTATCACTCTTAGCCACTGCCTCCTCCTTCCTTCCTCTTTCTGCTAAGGCTTCGTCTTCCTTCCTAAGTCGCGGGAATAGGGGACCAGCTCGCTTGACCTTCGTTCCAGGGGGAAAGCCCCCCCATCTTTCGAGCTTGCTCCAATCTCCTTTACGTATTTTCTCTTCAATACCTAACTGAGCCAGCATCTTGGAGACAGTCTCGGGAATAAAGGGAGAAAGTAATATCGAGGTGAAGCGAAGGGCCTCCGCGAGATTATAAAGGACTGTGGCTAAGCGCTCCTCCTTATTCTTCGCTAGACTCCAAGGCTGAGTCTCCTCCACATATCTATTGGCTCGACGCACTAAGGTCCATATCTCCTCTAAAGCACCGCTTAAATTTAACTCCTCCATAGCTTTGTCAACTCGCTCGACAGTCTCCAAAGCGGTATTTCTCAAATCCTCATCTACAGCTTCCTCTTCGCCAGATCTCGGTATCTCACCTCCGAAGCTACGTTCGATCAGCACTAGAGTTCTATTCAATAGATTGCCCAGATCATTAGCTAAATCTGCATTATAGCGATCTATGAACTTCTTCCAAGAGAAATCTCCATCTTTACCAAAGGTGATCTCCCTTAAGATAAAGTAGCGAAACGGATCCGCTCCGAAACGATTGGCTGTATCGAGAGGATCGACGATGTTGCCCAAAGTCTTGCTCAAACGTTCCCCTTCGAAGTAGATAAAACCGTGCCCGAAGATGGTCTTAGGTAGCTCTAATCCAGCGGACATCAGCATTGTTGGCCAGATAATACAGTGGAAACGAGTTATATCCTTCCCGATCAAATGAATGTCCGCTGGCCAATAATGGGTAAATTTATCGTCATCACCCGCATAACCGATGCCGGTGATATAGCTTAGAAGGGCGTCAAACCAGACATAGATAACATGAGAGGTATCAAATGGCACTGGAATCCCCCAACTGGTAGAGGAACGAGAGAAGCTCACATCCTCTAATCCTCCCTTAATAATGTTTAATATCTCATTACGTCGAACCTCGGGCTGGATGAACTCAGGATGTTTCTCTATATGTTCTAGGAGTCGATCTTGGTAGCGAGAGAGGGTGAAGAAGTAATTCTCCTCTTCAATCCAGTCGGGCTTCCGATTGTGATAAGGGCATTTCCCCTCGACTAGATCCTTCTCCCGAATAAAAGCCTCGCAGGATACACAATACCAGCCTTTATAGGTGCCTTTGTAGATATCACCATTATCGTAGATCTTCTGGAAGAATCTTTGAACACTGTGGAAGTGCCTCTTCTCGGAAGTGCGGACGAAATCATCATAATTGATATTGAGCTTTCTCCACACGTCCTTGAACTTCTCAACCATCTGGTCAGAATATTCCTCTGGCGATAGATTCATCTTCTTAGCTTTTCGGGCCGCATTTGTGCTATGCTCATCAGTTCCCATCACCAGAAAGGCATCATATCCCTTCAAACGTTTATAACGAACTACAGCATCGGCTTGAATCTTCTCCGAAGCAGTTCCTATGTGAGGAATATCGTTATTATAATCTATAGCCGCAGTCATATAGAATTTTTCAGCCATATCTAATTTCTCCTTCTCTCACGATCTTTCTTAGCGTCTTTGTTATTATACTATAGTTATATACATAAGTCAAGAGAGATTAAGTAGTTTCCAAGTAAATAGCTTATTATCTTTAGTTTTCCCCCTCACCCTATCCCTCTCCCACGAGGGGAGAGGGGACATCGAGATAGAGCTGATCTCTTTAGTTCCCCCCTCCCTCGATGGGAGGGGGGAACTACTTAAGCTATTCCCAGTATAAATTTTTAATGCTTGAAATCCTCAAAAAAAACTTGCCTTAAAGCAAATAAATTGCTATAATATATAAGTGGCTTTCTTTAAGGAGAGCAGTATGAGCTCCTCAAAAGTTGTTACTATATGTGCTGACTACCGAGAACGAGGTTCAAAGGTCGTTACCGAACTCCTCTCTTGTCCTGAGGAAGTGAAAGTTGAAATCAAACCTCTGGAGGTTGCGGATTTCATAGTAAGCGACCGAGTTGGAATAGAGCGAAAGTCAGCAAATGATTTTATTCAATCGATAATAGATAGGCGCCTATTCAAACAGATCGAACAACTGAAGGAGAGCTTCTCTCAACCAGCTTTTATTATCGAAGGGGAAAGTTTATATAGGATTAGGGATATCCACCCTAACGCGGTGAGAGGAGCGCTTTCCTTCATTGCTATTTTAAATGGCATACCGGTATTGAGAACTGTGGATGAAGAAGATACCGCCGCTATGCTCATCATAATGGCAAGGCAAGAACAGTTAGATCTAGGACATAATATATCCCTTCGCCCCAAAAGAAAACCTCTTAGCTTAGACGAACAACAAAGGAATATCATAGAGTGTTTGCCCAATATAGGTCCTATCCTCTCTCGTTATCTCCTAAAACACTTTGGCAATATCGAGAAAATTATGCTTGCTAGTGAAGAGGAACTTAAACAGGTGAGATTGATAGGCAAAGTAAGAGCGCATAGGATAAAAGAACTCTTACTAGCCGATTATGTGGAATGAAGGATGACAAAAAGTGAAAGTTATATCTCAATAAAAATCTTAGAGGGTGATCTTTTATGCAACACTTGAAGAAACTGAAAAAATATCTTATCAGGCATAAAAAGGAGCTAATCTTCGCGCTCTTTCTGGTTCTCGTTACTAATGCCTTTGCCCTCATAACTCCCTGGATATTACGTCTCACTATAGATGATCTTCAGCAGGGATTAACTCGAGGAAAATTGATACAGTATGCGGCTCTTATAGTGACTATTGCGATAGTCCAAGGCATATTTCGCTTCTTTCAGAGAAGGACTATAGGAGGTGTGTCGCGCACTATTGAATATGAACTGAGGAACGATATCTTAAGTCAACTGCAGAAGCTATCCGCATCCTATTTCTACGATATGCCCACTGGCGATATCATGGCCAGAGCAATAAAGGATGTCCATGCTGTGCGCCACCTAGCAGGGATGGGATTGATAAGCCTCTTCAGCACTTTCACCCTACTCTTCGCTTCTATAGCTTTGATGTTATCTATAAATGTGAGATTGACCTTATATTCCTTGCTCACCTTGCCCTTTCTCTCCATCATTGGTACCGTCTTGGGAAGAAGGCTCTTCAAGCAATTCCGAACGGTTCAGGAGCACTTCTCACTCATAAGCACTATGGCTCAAGAAAATTTCTCCGGGATCAGAGTAGTTAAGGCTTATACTCAAGAGAATAATGAGATCAAAGGATTTAAGAGCCTCAACAGAGAATACTTCGGGAAGAATATGGATCTAGTGAAGACCTGGGGACTTCTCTTCCCTCTGATGGGCATGGTCTCTGGAGCAATAGGAGTCATTCTCCTCTGGGTAGGTGGTAAAGATGTTATATTTGATAAAATGACTTTGGGACAGTTAGTTCAATTCTATGGATATTTGATGACCCTCACTCAGCCGATGATGGCTCTAGGTTGGGTTATTAACATCTTTCAGAGGGGAGCGGCCTCCTTAGAGCGTATCGCCCAGATCACGGAGCGGGAGCCAGATATTAAGGATGAACCTGATGTTTTAGATATTGACACTATCGAAGGAGAGATCGAATTTAGGAATTTGAACTTCTCCTATGATGGAACACCTATCCTTAAAGATGTAAACCTGAAAATAGAGAAGGGGAAAACCCTCGCTATCGTCGGTCCCACTGGAGCAGGGAAGAGCACCCTGGTTAATTTGATCCCCAGGATATTTGATGTCCAAGAGGGCGAATTGATGATAGATGGGATCGATATTAAGCGAATTCCTCTCAAAACTCTACGGGAGAATATCGGATATGTGCCTCAGGAAACCTTCCTCTTCTCCGATACCCTCAGGGAGAATATAGCTTATGGAGTAAATAATGCGAGCGATGAGGAGGTCGAGAAAGCGGCGGAGATATCTCAAATAGCTAAGGATGTCGAAGATTTCCCGAACAAATATGGGACAGTATTGGGGGAGAGAGGAGTTACCCTCTCAGGAGGACAGAAGCAGAGGACCGCTATCTCCCGCGCCGTGATCCGTCAGCCAAAGATATTGATCTTAGATGATGCCTTATCGAGCGTTGATACCTATACCGAAGATGAGATATTGAGGAGGTTGAGGGAGGTTATGAAGGATAGGACAAGCATCATCATTTCTCACCGTATCTCCACCGTCAAGAATGCTGACTTAATAGTTGTTCTCGATGATGGACGGATAGTTGAGAGAGGCACTCATGAGGAATTAGTAGCCTTAGGCGGGATATATGCTAATATGCATCTAAAACAGCTTTTATCCGAAGAACTTGGAATTGAAAATTAAGGGAGGGAAGCACAATTGAACGATTTTTTCCAAGAAGACGAGATATTGGGGAAAGCTTATGATAGCCGTTTGATGAAGCGATTACTTAAATATCTAGGTCCATATAAGCTATATACGGCTGTTGCAGTTGGTCTTTTATTGATCGGCTCTCTGGTTGATTTAGCTGGACCTTACCTGATGAAGCTAGCTATAGATGTTCATATAGCCAATAAAGATATAAGCGGTTTAAGTAAAGTGGCTCTCCTCTTTCTAGGAGTTTTAATCGCGAGCTTCATAATAAGATATACCCAAATCTACATAATGGAATATATGGGCCAGAGAGTTATGTATGATATGAGAGTTCAGATCTTCTCGCACTTACAGGAGATGTCCCTTTCCTTCTATGATAAGAATCCAGTGGGAAGATTGATAACTCGTCTTACCTCCGATGTAGAAGCCCTAAACGAAATGTTGACCTCGGGAGTCATAACGATCTTTGGAGATATATTCACTCTTATGGGGATTATGGTAGTTATGTTGTTGATGAACTGGAAGTTGGCTCTAGTCACCTTTTCCATCCTACCCCTCCTTTTCTATGCCACGATCCTCTTCCGCCTCAAAGTCAGGGATACCTACCGAGCGGTGCGTCTTAGGATCGCTAGGGTGAACGCTAATCTGCAAGAGAATGTAACTGGAATGAAGATAGTTCAGCTCTTTAACAGGGAGAAGAGGAACTTTGACAGGTTCGATGAGTTAAATATAGATCACTTAAACGCCCTTCTGAGAGCCATCTTTTACTATGCTGTTTTCTTCCCAGTTGTAGAAGTGATGGGCGCAGTGGCTATGGCTCTGATTATATGGTATGGTGGTGGGGAAGTGATAAGAAATGCCCTTACCATAGGAGTTTTAGTCGCCTTTATCCAATATGCGAATAGGTTCTTCCGTCCCATCAGGGATTTAAGCGAGAAGTATAATATTATGCAAGCGGCTATGGCTGCCTCAGAGAGGATCTTTAGTCTATTAGATACCCCAATAGATATCAAGAACCCAGAGGAGCCAGTTATACTAGAGGATAGATTTAAAGGAGATATCGAGTTCAAAAACGTGTGGCTCGCCTATGCTGATGATGATTACGTTTTGAAGGATATGTCCTTCAAGATCAAAAGTGGAGAGAGCGTAGCTTTCGTAGGAGCTACGGGAGCAGGCAAGACCTCGATCATCAGCCTCCTTGCCCGTTTCTATGATATCCAGAAGGGTGAAATACTCATCGATGGCGTGGATATCAGGAAGATGGACAAGCACCAGTTACGAAGCCATATCGGGGTGGTTCAGCAGGATGTATTCCTCTTCTCGGGAAGTATTGAGAAGAATATAAGGCTAGGAAATGAGGATATAGATGATAGAAGAGTTAGGGATGCCGCTCGCTATGTGAACGCTCACAAGTTCATCCAGAGATTGCCAGATAGATATAGACAAAAGGTGAAGGAGAGAGGAGCAACGCTTTCCGTAGGACAGAAGCAGCTTCTAGCCTTCGCTAGAGCTTTAGCTTTCAATCCAGATATACTTCTAGTTCTAGATGAAGCCACTTCGAGCGTTGATACTGAAACGGAGTTTCTTATCCAGGATGCTCTGGTTAAATTGATGAAGGGTCGCACTTCGATAATCATCGCGCACCGTCTTTCAACGATAAAGAGGGTTGATAGGATAATAGTCATCCACAAAGGAGAGATAAAGGAGGTAGGCACTCATCAAGAGCTATTGGATAAGAGAGGAATCTACTATCGCCTCTATCAATTGCAATATAAGGAACAAGAGGCAATGGCAGAGAGAGAACTGAGCAAGATCATTTAAGGGCTAGATCCTTATTCAATCATTTTCATGGTCATCAGGAGTCTGATGACCATCTCAGATAAGCAAAATGAGATTTTATGCGGCCCGAGCTATAGGCCTTGATTGTGGTGAGAGGGTGGGGTTGGAAAGCAAATTTTTTCAGATATTATGGTGATTCTTCTAAAGAGACCAAAATCGCTGAGGATGGTGATCAAATGAAAGAGGCTTTCCCTCAACCCGATCCTGAAGAGAAGAAGACAAGAGATCCAAGAAAGCCTATCGCGGTCATCCTAAGTATTATCATTGTGCTTCTCCTCGTTTCCTATTTAGTTCATCTATATTGGGAATATAGGAAGAGCGCGCTCGCCATCTCCCACTACAAACGGGGAGTAGAGTATTACAACCAAGATCAATTTGATAAAGCTATAACAGAGTATAAGCTATCCTTGAAGTTAAATCCTAAATACAAGGATACCTACACTAGTTTAGGATTAGCCTATTTCTATCAGGGAAGATGGGAAGATGCTATCGAGAAGTACCGATCTGCCCTCATCCTCGATCCCAAGGACATAGACATATACAATAATCTAGGGACTATCTATCTGAATCAGAGTCGCCTAGACCAAGCCGCCGAAGAATATAAGGCGGCCCTTAAGATAGCCCCTGATGATGCGGTAACGCATAGTAATCTAGGGCAAGTCTATTTCCATCAAAATAAGTTGGAGGAAGCTCAAGTGGAGTATGAGACCGCTCTCAAACTTGATCCCAATAACTATAGAATCCATAGTAACTTAGGGCAAGTCTATTTCTACAGGGATGAGCTGGAGAAGGCTATAGTTGAGTTCAAAACTGCTATTCAACTTAAGCCAGATAGCCCTATGGCTCATGATAATCTGGGATTGGTCTATTTTTATCGGGGTAGGATAGAGGAGGCTGCCGAGGAGTATAAGCTCGCTATTCAAAACGATCCCAGTTATGCTAATGCTTATAGCAACTTGGGAAATGTCTATTTCTATCAAGGTTCACTAGAGGAGGCTCAAGAGGAGTATAATAGGGCTATTCAACTTAATCCCGATGACGATGTAGCTCATAATGGCCTGGGCAGTATCTATTATGAGCAAGGCAGATGGGGAGAGGCCTTGATAGAGTTCAAGCGGGCTCTCAAGATAAACCCCGATTTCGCTGTAGCCCATAGCAATCTAGCCGGGGTCTATTACGAGATGAATATGATGGATGAGGCGATATCTGAATACTTAACTGCGTTAAAGCTCGATCCTTACCATATCTCAACCCGCTACTATCTGGGATTAGTTTACAAAGATAAGGGAGAGGTAGAAAAAGCGATAGAGCAGTTTGAGGCTATATTAAAGTTCTCAGATGATCCTACCCTTCAGGAGGAGATCAGAGATAGCTTGAGAGGAATGGAGAGGTGATGATTTTTAAACTTTGAAGCCATAATACAGGGTTTTTGCTCTGCTCGAACTTTACGAGTTTCATCTCCACATAACGTCTTTCCTATCTTTATCTCCCTCCCAAAGATTTTTTCTTACAAAAGCTTCCGCCTCCTCAAGCGAGTGAAAAGGAAGCTTTTGTAAGAAAAAATCTTTGGGAGGGAGATAAGGATATAGCCCTATAGTCTCAACCTCATATACCTCGATGAACTCAGCAAGCTGTCTAGTCTGCTTAGGTAATATATAGAGAATAGATTTGTTCCAGCTCTTAGGTTTGCCTTCCCAGACTACAATAGAAGGGCTATCTTCTGACAGGTAGAACATAGAGTCTTTCATCCATATATCTCTTTCTACCTGCTCATCAGAGAGATATATTATCACCCAACAGACAACCAGGAGACTTATAACAACAATAAGGGTACGTTTCATCTTAATATCCTATAATGCCACACACTATGAATCTTATTTCCTACGTTGATATTTCTAATCACTTTAGATAACATTTAATCATTTGTAAAGAGTATCCTAATTCTAACTCCCCATTTTTAATGCGCCACTAGAGTAACATTTTGTAAAAATAAATATCTCTCGACATACTATCGCCTCTTTATCCTCACGATCGTATAATAATCCTCCTTGTGGAGTAACTTTACATACTGAGAAGTTAGCGATATTCGGAGGAAATGGCTTCTCGTATTTGTAACCAAGAGAGGTGATATCGTCAACTATATCTAAGGATAAATCGCTTATTAATATTGAATTAAGTTCCGATTGGGGAGTTTGCCTCCCCACTGATATTCGATAATAAGGGAAAGATATGACTATCCTTCCCTCATCTTTTAGGACCTTGCGAAGTTCACTAAAAAAGGATATGTATAATTCCCTCATCTTAGTTACAAGCTTTCTCATAGAAATCTCATCAGTCGCCAGAGAATCGGCTAAAGGTCCTAAATATCCTTCGGTAACAACTGCTTCGATAGAAGCAGGAGGAAGATGTTTCGATATCTCACGGGCATCGGAGATGAATATATCACCGATAGCTCCTATATCTTCTCTGGAGTTTATGATATCTTCCTGTTTTAAGAGCCAATTCAAATTATCCTTAGTAGCTTCCACCTCCTCAAGAGAGAGATCAGAGCCTTTCACATTCTTCCCCCTAAGTAAGGCTTCTTGGAGGATAGTTCCACAGCCACAGAAAGGATCATATATCTCACTTATATCATTAGGAGCTAAGAGATTCAGCATAATCTGAGCTACTCTAGGTGGAAGTATCCCTACCTCTGGCGTCCTCTTTGGTCTCTCATAATCCCTTTTATGATAACCTTTATAATCCTGAACAGCTAGAGTCTTAGCGAAATATATCCTCTTCTCATCCACTACGATCGTTATCTCCGCTCCCTGATCCAAGAGCTTCTCTGCTACGAATTTGGTAGGGAGATGTTTCACTCCGGCTCCTATGAATTTAGAATTTATCCCTCTAGCCTTTAACCCTTGCTTGATCTCAGAACCTAAAGCTCTGGTGAATTTGGATAAGGTCCTGATATCTATCGAGCTATTCAAGGTATAAGAACTGAAGCCAAAATTGACTTTAGTTCTATTGAGGAGATAATTATTGAGAAGGTTATCTAGGCTTAAAGTATTTCTTATAATATCCTGCCAGTTAGTTCCAAATAAATGCTCGTCTATGATCTCCCCGATCTTACTCGATCCTCCCAGATCGAGGATCACTCTCTCTGGCTCGAAATCTTCCTCTATCCTCATCAGAGCGAGATCGGAGTTCGGCTTCAACGGGGAATAGTCAAGATTATTATCCGCTAGATATGAACAGAGCTCGGCTATAGATAGGGTTGGTTTGCGTCCCAATATAAAGAGATAATCCCTTAGCGCTCCCCTCGCCACTTCTTCAGTCTCTCCTTGATCTCCTTCTCATATCCATTATCGCTAGGTTCATAATACCTCCTCTTCTCAGGGATATACTCCTGTTCGACGAAATGCCCCTCGTAATTATGAGGATATTTATATCCCTCTCCGCGAGATAAATCCTTAGCAGACTTGTAAGAGCTACTTCGTAGATGAAGGGGAACAGGCATCGTTCTATCAT
>CAZSTA010000108.1:0-11766 GCA_964609495.1 uncultured bacterium
CCAGGAGAGGCACTTAAAGGATGGGAAAGTAAGTATGATCACCAGGAATAAGGTTAATTTGACTTTATTAAGATCGTTTATCAAAGTATAACACCACCTATCGAGAATAAGTAACCGTCATTATGCTAACATCCTGATAGAGAGAGCTTGATTCTCATTTTCAGATAGATAGGCGTCGGAGTTGTTAATCCGACGCCTTAAAAATTATTATTTTTCTTACTACATTTCCGGGGGAGGTCCCATAGGAGGTCCACCCAATTGCATCAGAATCGGTCCCAGTACCTTAAGAAATTCAGCTATTGCTGCTCCAGGACCTATGCCAGTGACGGGAATCACATCAACTTTCCCCTCACGTATTACTGCCACCGCTATGGGGGTTATACCCCCACCACCGCCTCCTCCGCCAGCAAATTCATAACCAGTATCTGCTCCTCCAACTCCAAAGCCAAAGTTTACCTCGGCGATGGGTACGATTACTACTCCTTCTCCGTAAATAGGTTCACCAAAGACAGTTTTCGAATTAAGTATCTCTTTCAAGGTTTCGGTGATACTAGCTACAGTTGAGGAGTTATCTGCAAATGCTGGCAAGCATATACTAGTTGTGAAAATAAGCGCAAATACCGCAATTATCAATTTACTTTTCATTCCGATTATCCCTCCTCCTTTTTAATCTTGATGTTGATCTCCTATTTCTTGTTCACCCAGCTTATTAGAGACTAATAACCACCCATTTCACCGCCACCCATAAGCATCTGGGGAAGCATTGGGCCCACGTTCTTTAGGAGTTCTGTCAATGCTTCTATTATATAGACGAAGTCCCCCTTACCAGTGACAGGTATTACCTCTGTCTTTTCCTTGGATACCGCGATTACGGCTATTGGGAAAACTCCACCTCCTCCGCCTCCCATGCCAACCATTGGTGCAGGCTCATTCACTCCGAAGCCAAAGCCTGTTACACAAACAGGGATCATTGTTATCCCTTCATAGGTGACCGGTTCCCCGAAGACGGTATTTACATTTAAGATTTCCTTCAAAGCCTTAGTGAGATCCTCTATAGAGCTTGACATTCCCTCTTGAGCCATCGCTGATACAGTTGCTAGTAATAGAGTGATTACTAGGAAGGATGCTAGTATTAACTTGCTTTTCATTTAAACACCTCCTCACTCTCCTATTTTAGTTAGTAAAAGTTGCTACTGTTAATTATACATTAAAGTTCGTCAATTGTCAATTTATTTATCCCTAAAAATCGGAAAATAACGTCTCTTTTCACTTCGTCCACTTTCCAATTGCCGTTAGATATTGTAATTGCTAGGGAAGAAATTATCAGATTCGGTTACTCTATATCGTCCGGGCTACACCCCTCCCTCGCTGAAACTTTCCATCTGTTGACACTATGTTCTATTTCTGATATAATGATACACATAGCTATATAGAAAAGAGGGAAATATGCCATCCTCCAAATTAACCTATGGTGAGATCCTACGTTTCTATTATCCTCTGGCTCTGACCGGGATGCTAGTGACAGCTTCCCAGCCGATAATTAACGCAGGAATAGCTAGAATGCCCAACCCTGAGATATCTTTAGCTGCCTACTCGGTAGCATTTGGGGTTTTAATAATGTTCCAAGCCCCGATACTTATGTTTCTCCAACTCTCGGTCGTGTTTGCAAGGGATGATCGCTCCTTCCGTATGGTTCGCAATTTCGTTCTTATTCTGGCATCGATTATAGTGGGGTTGATTTGCTTAATAGCCTATACTCCTTTAAATAACATCGTTTTCTCCAAAATTATGGATGTCCCTCCCGATGTACTGAAACCCTCTATTCGTGCCTTTCAGATAATGGTATTTTTACCTTTTGTGTTCTCTTGGCGTTTTTTACATCAAGGGGTGATTATTCGCTATGGGAGAAATATTTTGATGACTTTAGCAACGACTGTTAGAGTTATAATTTGTGCAGGGATTATCTTAATTGGGGGAAGATATTTGAAAGTTGAGGGGGCTTTCCTAGGGGCTTGCTCTTTCGTAGTAGGAGCGATTGCCGAATCTTCTATAGTTTATATATCAGCCCTCCCCAGTATACGTGATCGGGTAAGATATAAACCTCAGCACAAAGATAATTTGACTTATGTTGATATAACCAGCTTCTATCTGCCTCTAGTTTTGACACTATTGATGTTGAATGTTACTAATCCGGCTATAAATGCTAGCATTGCCCGAGTAGCTCAGCCAAAGCTATCGCTTGCCGGATATGGAGTTGCTATTAGTATAATCTTTATATTGATGAGTCCTGCGAGAATGCTTCAACAGGTAGTACTAACTATGATCCGGGATAAGGAATCCTATCTTAAAGTCCTTCGTTTTGTCCTATTAGTAGGAGGAATCTTCTCCACCATCTTAGCCATCATCAGCTTTAGTCCTTTGATATCTATCCTTCTCTCCAAAGTTATGGGGGTGGGAAATGAGATAGAGGAATTCGCTAAATTGGGAGTTCGCTTTATGATCTTGATTCCTTTGATAACCTCTGGTGCTATCTTTTTCCAGGGGATATTGCTCAAAAGAGAGAGGACAAAGCCTATTAGAACTGCTGTGTTTGTGAGGATGTTATCTCTAATAATCATCCTTCTTCTGGGGGTTTGGTATGGGCGAATAAACGGGGTGTTATTAGGAGCAGGAGTATTCACTATAACGATGTTAATAGAAGCCTCTATGCTTTGGATAGGAGCTAGAGGATTGATCAGTAGGCAATTTAGAGGAGAAACGAGCTTTTAGAAGATGGAAGAGGGCAGATATCTTGAGAACATAGCACTATAGGGAACAGGAGTGGTAGAGCGAAAAGCGAAATTAAGCTCTCGGTTTATCACCGAGAGCTTTTTTATAGCAAAATCCTTGAAAGTATGTTATAATATTAATGGGATATAAACAAAATCTTCGTCCAACTTTAACCGGGACCATAAGTTTGATTCCGGTATTGTAGGACATGACTCATCAATTCTCAAATGAAAATAAGGAGGGTTATACTTATGAGAAGAGCAATATTTATCACAATGCTAGCTTTGCTATTGGTATTAACTGCAACGTTCTCGGCTTCAGCCCAAACTAAGATCACCTTTTCCACCTGGGAAGGCCCTGATGCGGAGTGGGAGAAGACCATCTCGGAGTTTGAGGGGGAAAATCCAGATATCAAAGTCGAGTTGATCCGAGTCCCCGATCAATATGAGCAGAAGTTGCTCACGATGATCGCGGGAAAAACCGCTCCTGATGTTATGCATGTCTTTGAGGTCACTACTCCAATCCTCGCGGCTAGAGGTAATTTAGTGAATCTAGACTCACTTGCAGAGAAGGATAAGGCCTTCGACTTAGATGATTTCTATCCTTCAACGTTGGTTCTAGGGAGATATGAGGGTAGTTTATATGGGCTTGGATATGCCTACGCTCCTCAATTGATGTTTTACAACAATGATCTTTTCTCTGATGCGGGATTACCCGATCCTGTGGATGGTTGGACCTGGAGCGATATGCTCTATGCGGCTACCCAGATCACTAAGGATACCAATGGCGATGGTAAGATCGACAATTGGGGATTCTCATCGCTGACCTCTTGGTGGGTTCCTAGCATGATAGTCATCTGGCAGAACAGTGGGGATATGTTCAATGAGGATAAGACAGAGACTCTGCTGAATACTCCCGCGGATGTTCAAGCGATCCAATTCTTCGCCGATCTCATCCATAGATACAAGGTCGCTCCCCCTTTAACTGAGCAAGCAGGATGGGGCGGAAGCGTGTTTGAGACTGGCAGGATCGGGATGATGGCCACTGGTATATGGATGCAGGTGCCATATCAAAACGTGAAGTTCGAGTGGGATATCGTAGCCCTGCCGATGAATAAGGAGAAGGCCACCGCTCTCCACACCTCTTACTTCACGATCTCCTCTCAGTCCAAGAATCAAGAGGCCGCCTGGGAGTTCCTCAAATATGTCACTGGCTCCAAAGTGCAATTCGAGAAGAACAAGAATTTGGGCTATGTGCCTACGAGGGCTTCAGCGGACGAGAGGCGACCTTATGTCGATCCCACCAAGCCACCGGAGAACGATATCGCTATCGGACAGACGGTCGAATATGGAAGGTTGCTCCCCACTGCGCTGAATATGAACAGGATACTCAACCTCTTCGAGACCGAGCTTGATCTCATCTATCTGGGTAAGAAGACCGCTCAAGAGGCTTTCGATAAGATCGCTCCCGAGATAAACGAATTGCTGAAACAAGAATGATCGTAGTAATGGAATAAAGAGCAGGTTAAGACTGTCAAGAATTTCAGCCCTCTAACTTCTGGAGGGGGAGGAATCCTTCCCTCTATCCTTCCTATATTATTTGAGGGGAGCTCTTGGCAGTCTAATTTTTTATAGCTAGGAGAAGAGATGTCAAGATGTCCAATATCACCGCAACTAGGAGATCGAGCAAATTAGCAAGGAGGGAGGCTATCGAAGGATATCTTTTCATATCCCCTTGGATATTCGGATTTTTGGTTTTCATCGCGGGACCGTTGATCGCCTCCATTCTTCTTAGCTTCAGCAGGTGGGATATAGTTACTCCCTCTAAACTTATAGGGATCAAGAACTATGGGGAATTGTTCACCAAAGACGAGCTTTTTCGACAATCCCTCAAGGTCACAATTATATATACAGTATTTAGCGTTCCGTTGAGATTAGCTTTCGCCCTATTCGTAGCGGTATTTTTGAACAGAAAGATAAGAGCCCTCTCTTACTTCAGAACGGTAATCTATATGCCAGAGGTGGTATCGGGGGTAGCCCTAGCTATTATGTGGCTGTGGATATTTAATCCGGAGTTCGGGGTGCTGAATTCCCTCTTATCCAAGATCGGTATTCAAGGTCCGGCTTGGATATTCAGTATCACTTGGGCTTTGCCCTCCTTCATCCTTATGAGCATATGGAAGATCGGGGGTACTATGGTGATCTATCTAGCTGGATTGCAGGGGATTCCCACTCAGCTCTATGAAGCCGCGGAGATCGACGGGGCAAACGAATGGCATAAGTTCTGGAAGGTTACTCTACCTATGCTCTCGCCAGTTATATTCTTCACGCTGATCATAAATATGATCGGTAGCTTTCAGATATTCGCCGAATCATTCGTTATGACTAAGGGAGGCCCTGGTAATGCCACTCTATTCTATGTCCTCTATCTTTACCGAAACGCTTTCGAATATTTCCGAATGGGTTATGCCTCAGCTTTGGCTTGGATATTATTCCTAGTTATTTTGGTCTTCACTCTTTTGATATTCAGATCCTCTGCCTGGTGGGTATATTATGAGGCGGAAACGAAGGGGCGATGAACTTATGAAGAGAGGATATAGCTGGTGGGCCAGTAAGAGAACGAGAAAATCGGTCGGAGATATAATAGTTTATGCGATATTGATCTTGATATGTATAGCTATGGCTATCCCCTTTTTCTGGATGATCTCCACCTCCCTCAAGGAGAAAGGAGCGATATTTACCTTCCCTCCTCAGTGGATCCCTGATCCTATCGTATGGCACAATTTCCCCGAAGCTCTGACGATGTTTCCCTTTCACATCTATTTTAAAAATACTATCTTTCTCACCCTCAGTTGCATATTGGGGACTCTTCTCTCCAGTTCCCTGGTAGCTTATAGCTTTGCTCGTCTCAGATTTCCCGGACGGAATTTCCTCTTCCTGCTCCTGTTAAGCACGATAATGCTCCCTTATCAGGTGACGATGATCCCCACTTATATACTATTCCGATATCTGGGTTGGATAGATACCTTCAAACCCCTCATAGTCCCGGCTTATTTCGGAGGAGCTTTCAATATATTCCTCCTGCGTCAGTTCTTTCTAACTATACCTTTGGAGTTAGACGATGCCGCTCGGATAGACGGGTGTAACTCCTTTGATGTTTACTGGAGGATAAATCTTCCTCTAGCTAAACCTGCGCTATTGACGGTGTCGATATTCGCCTTTATGTTTCACTGGAACGATCTGATGGGGCCTCTGATCTACATAAATTCGGGGAGTAAGTGGACTCTTTCGCTTGGCTTGGTGGGATTTCGCAACCGTTATTTCGTGCCGGATTGGAACCTACTTATGGCCGCTTCGTTAGCCACTATACTCCCCTGCCTAATAGTCTTCTTCTTCGCTCAGAAGTATTTTATCCAAGGAATTGCAACTACTGGATTGAAAGGATAAAATTAGGTAGTTTCAAGAAAGTTTCAAGCTGTTTTGTCTGAGATGTTCGAGATCAGATTAGATTTTGAACTCATTTTAAATCACCCTCCCCTAACCCCTCCCGTCAAGGGAGGGAGAAACTAATCTCCTCAGGAGAGGGACTTAATTATGTTCCCTCTCCCCTTGTGGGAGAGAGAATTATATCTTGAACCCTCTAGCGAAAAACTGATAATAGGAACTTATTTCTTTGAAACTGCTTAAATTACCCTCTCCTCTGAGAGGAGGGGCGGTTAGGAAAGAGGAGAAGAAACATCCAATAGCCTCCCTAATTTAGCGACTATATAAGGAGAGGGATCGAGGGTGAGATCCCCTAAGTCCTCAATTTTATATACATCCTTGGCAAATCAATCCCCTAGCCTGAAGACTAAGGGTCTTCAAGCCATATTCTATTAAGGAGAAAACGAGATGCCTATAATTACAAGTAAGCTTAGTCTGGAGACCAAGGGAGATACTGATGTTATAGATATTACCTCCGAAGTTGAGAGGGAACTTATTGATACCGATTTAGAATCGGGAATAGTTACCATATTTCTCCCTGGAGCAACCGGAGGGATAACTACTATCGAGTATGAATCGGGATTGATAGAGGATATAAAGAACGTCTTTGAAAAGCTCGTTCCCCGCTGGATCGAGTATAAGCATAATCTGGCTTGGCAGGATGGCAATGGGCATTCTCATATCAGAGCTTCCTTGCTGGGCCCTTCGCTTACCGTCCCCTTCGCTCAAAAGAGGTTGCTACTGGGAAGATGGCAGCAGATAGTATTTATCGACTTCGATGTCCGACCCCGCTCTAGGGAATTGATCTTGCAGTTCATAGGGGGAGGCAAGAGATGAGAGTCGCTTCCGATGTCAGCGATTCGGGGATAAATATACTCTGGATTTATATTTTTTAGATATTTTGTGAAGTTTATCTTGAAATTGGTTACTAAATATAATATAATGAGGGTGTGAAGAATATTTGAAGAAAGGGGAGGGAGAATGCCTGAGGCGAGAATCGGTATAATTGGCGGTAGCGGATTATATGATATAGAGGGTTTCGAGAATATCAAGAGGGTGAGGGTGGATACCCCCTTTGGACTTCCCTCGGATGAACCTATCTTGGGGGATTTAGCAGGAGAGAAGGTTGTCTTCCTTCCCAGGCATGGAAAGGGACATACAAGATCTCCCAGCGAGATTAACTCCCGAGCTAATATCTATGTTATGAAGAGCTTAGGAGTGGAGTATATCCTCTCCGTTAGCGCAGTGGGAAGCATGAAGGAGGAGATAAAACCCCGAGATATTGTAATCCCCGATCAGTTGTTCGATAGGACAAAGGGCAGGATTAACACTTTTTTTGAGAAGGGGATTGTAGTTCATATTAGTTTCGCCGATCCCTTCTGCCCAACAATGATAAGCCTTTTAGGAGAGATATGTCAGGAGATGGGGTTGAATTTTCACTTAGGTGGGACTTATTTGTGTATGGAGGGGCCTCAATTCTCCACTAGGGCGGAATCGAGGATATATCGCCAGTGGGGAGTGGATGTCATCGGGATGACGAGCTTGCCCGAGGCGAAGTTGGCAAGAGAGGCGGAGATCTGCTACGCTACTATCGCGATGGTCACCGATTATGATGTCTGGCGTGAGGAAGATGTAACGGTGGAGATCCTGATCGCCAATATGATGAAGAACGTGGAGAGTGTGAAAAGGCTGTTAAAGAGGATCATCCCTGAGCTTCCTAGGGAGAGGCGTTGCCCCTGCGCAAATGCCTTGCGGGATGCTATCATTACTCCTCGGGATGCTATCTCGAGGGAGGTTAAGGAGAAGTATAAAATTATAATCGGTAAGTATCTGGATTAGGGAAGAGGAGTGAACTTGGCGAGCGTTCTAGTGGTTGGTTCTGTGGCTTTAGACACCGTTATTACTCCCACTGGGGAGGTAAAGGATGTTCTGGGAGGCTCAGCCTCCTATTTTTCCTACGCGGCTAGTTTCTTCACCTCAGTTAAGTTAGTAGCTGTAGTAGGGGAAGATTTCTCTCAAGAGTATATAGATTTACTAAGGTCTAGGAATATCGATCTTGGTGGTTTGCGAGTCGAGAGGGGGAAGACCTTTAGATGGGGTGGACGCTACAGGGGCGATATGAGTGTTGCCGAGACTCTTTACACCGATCTAAATGTCTTTGAGAACTTTTCCCCAGATATCCCAGATGAATACAAGAGGAGCGAATATCTGTTTTTAGCTAATATCGATCCCGAACTCCAGTTGAACATCCTAAATCAGATGGAGAAGCCGAAGCTAGTTGCCTGTGACACTATGAATTATTGGATAAACAACGAATGGGACGCCTTAATGGAGATAATAAAGAGGGTTGATGTTCTGATAGTAAATGATGCTGAGGTTCGAGCTATAGGAGGAGAGACAAATCTCATAAGCGCGGCTAGTCGGATATTATGTCTTGGCCCTAAAGCGATTATCATAAAGAAGGGGGAGCATGGCGCGATGCTCTTTAGGGAGGATTGTTTCTTTTACTCTCCAGCCTATCCTCTTCCCAAGGTGGTCGATCCCACCGGAGCTGGAGATAGCTTCGCTGGTGGCTTCATGGGATATATGGCGAAGACTGAGGGGAACAATATCCAGAGAGCGATCGTCTATGGTAATGCGATGGGCTCCTTCTGTGTCGAGGATTTCGGTCTAAGGCGCTTTCAAATTTTGAATAATGGAGAGATAGAGGAGAGATTCAAGGAGTTCCAGCAGATGGTTAGTTTTTGAGAGAGTAGAGATAATAGAGAAGGGGAGGCAAAGGGTGTCAATCCTAGTTTTTGTAGCTTTAGCTTTCGCTCCGGGGATATTCTGGCTTTGGTTTTATTACCGCCAGGATAGGTATGAGCCAGAGCCCAAGATGTGGATAGTAAAGGTGTTTGTGCTTGGTATGTTGGTGGTCATCCCCGCGGCTATTGCCGAAGCTCTAGTGGGTAAGATATTCCCTTTCTTGGAGGGGAAAGGTTTAATCTCTATACTCTTATACTCCTTCTTAGTCATCGCTCCTATTGAGGAATACGCTAAATATCTAGCGGTGAAGAAAAGCGTCTATAAAACGCTGGAGTTTGACGAGATAACTGATGGGATCATCTACAGTGCGACGGCGGCTCTAGGCTTTGCTTCCCTAGAGAATCTATTTTATATGATAGATTTAGGAGCCAGCGTGATGATCGTTCGGGCGCCGTTATCCACTTTGGGGCATGTATTATTCTCCGGGATGTGGGGTTATTACCTGGGATTGGCGAAATTCTCACCAGGGCAGGAGAAGAGACTCATCAAAAAGGGACTTCTACTAGCCATATTATTTCATGGAGCTTATGATTTCATTCTTTTTACGAATACGGTTTTAGCGCTTCTGGTAATTCCTCTTATGTTTATAATGTATCGTAAGTTAGCTTCTATGATACGAATCTCAGCTAAGCAATCTCCCTATAGGGAAGAAGATACCGAGGCAGAGACGTAATATTGTGAATATCCGAATGAGCAGATAGATTTTTTCTTGACTTTTCTCAAGCTATATGCTATATTTAAACCAGGACTTAGTTGCTCTGTTCATTAGTTAAGATCGAGTGTATATTTTAAGTCTCAAGTTGTTATTATAGACGATTACATTCCCAGTTTATTGAAAGGGGTAAATACAGATGAGATTACTAAAAGTAACAGTAGTAATATTATCTATAGTATTGATGATAGTTGGATTTGAAGGGGACGGAGTTGCAACTTCTAGTCCACCTAAAGGGAAGATCGCTTTTGTCTCTTCTCGAGATAGTAACCGGGAGATATATGTAATGAGTGCTGATGGGAGTGGACAGGCTAACTTGACTAAGAATCCCGCAGAGGATGATGATCCCGCATGGTCACCAGATGGGAAGAAGATCGCTTTTATCTCTGGGCAAGATAGTAGCTGGGAGATATATGTAGTGAATGCTGATGGGAGTGGACAGACTAACTTGACTAATAATCCTGCGTGGGATGTTTCTCCTATATGGTCCCCAGATGGGAAGAGAATCGCTTTTGAATCTAATCGAGATGGTAATGTTGAGATCTATGTGATGAATGCAGATGGAAGTGGGCAGACTAACTTGACTAATAATCCCACGTGGGATTTTTCTCCTGTATGGTCCTCAGATGGGAAGAAAATCGCGTTTAAATCTGATCGAGATGGAAACTATGAGATATATGTAATGAATGTTGATGGGAGTGGACAGACTAACTTGACTAAGAATCCCGCAGAAGATGATGATCCTGTCTGGTCCCCAGATGGGAAGAAAATCGCTTTTGTCTCTGAGCGAGATGGTAACTCTGAGATCTATGTGATGAATGCTGATGGCAGTGAACAGACTAACTTGACTAATAATCCCGCAAAAGATGATGATCCTGTCTGGTCCCCAGATGGGAAGGAGATCACTTTCCGATCTGATCGAGATGGTAATGAGGAGATATATGTGATGAATGCTGATGGGAGTGGACAGACTAACTTGACTAAGAATCCCGGAGGGGATCAGGATCCTGCGTGGTCACCAGATGGGAAGAAAATCGCTTTTGTCTCTGAGCGAGATGGCAATAGTGAGATATATGTGATGAGTGCTGATGGGAGTGGACAGACTAACTTGACTAATAATCCCGCAAATGATTGGAGTCCTGTGTGGTCACCTGAATAGATAGCCTCAATGGTTATTAGATGTAAGTGGATTAGGTAGTTTCAAGTAGATAATTTGTTATTCCTATACATCCCCGAAGCGGTAGTTTATTAAAGTGGGGTGAATACAGATGAGATTACTAAAAGTAACTGTAGTATTACTATCCATAGTATTGCTGATAGTTGGATGTGAGATAGTTGGAGGAGTAACTCCTAAAGGGAAAATCGCTTTTGAATCTTATCGAGATGGTAATGGTGAGATATATGTGATGAATACTGATGGGAGTGGACAGACTAACTTGACTAATAATCCTTCATCGGATGATGAGCCTAGATGGTCACCAGATGGAAAGAAAATCGCTTTCCACTCTCATCGAGATGGTAATGGTGAGATATATGTGATGAATGCTGATGGGAGTGGACAGACTAACTTGACTAATAATCCTTCATCGGATGATGAGCCTAGATGGTCACCAGATGGAAAGAAAATCGCTTTCCACTCTCATCGAGATGGTAATGGTGAGATATATGTGATGAATGCTGATGGGAGTGGACAGACTAACTTGACTAATAATCCTGGTTATGATGGATCCACTGATTGGTCACCAGATGGGAAGAAGATCGCTTTCCGATCTGATCGAGATGGTAATGTCGAGATCTATGTGATGAATGCTGATGGCAGTGGACAGACTAACTTGACTAATAGTCCCAGATGGGATAGAGATCCTAGATGGTCATCAGATGGAAAGAAAATCGCTTTTGCCTCTGGGATCTCTCTTGACCCTGAGCAAGCTGGGAGCTGGGAGATCTATGTGATGAATGCTGATGGGAGTGGACAGACTAACTTGACTAATAATC
>CAZSTA010000109.1:0-11720 GCA_964609495.1 uncultured bacterium
ATTAAGCCACCCTGTGAGATAGATTAATCCGACATAAGGAGGAGTGAGAAGTGATTTCTCAATTCACCGTATCTACTAGATCAAGAACAGCTATGGAGGACGTAACTCCTCAAGTAGAACGAATAGTTAGAGATAGTCAGATAAAGGATGGTATCTGTTATATTTATATCCCTCATACTACCGCGGCTGTGACTATCAACGAAGGGGCTGATCCCAATGTGAAATGGGACATTCTGATGGAGTTAGATAAACTTGTTCCCCTAAAAGATGGCTATCATCATATGGAGGGTAATTCCGATGCTCACATTAAAGCCAGCTTAATAGGTCCCTCGGAGACCCTCTTTATTAATGATGGGCGTCTCGTCTTAGGAACTTGGCAGGCTATCTACTTATGTGAATTCGATGGCCCTCGACGAAGGAGGGTTATGATCAAGATAATAGAGTCTTGAAGTTCTCCCTTAATTTAAATCGATGAAGAAAGGGGAATCAATTATGTCCTTTTCTCCAAGAGTTATCGCTTTTTGTTGCGATAATTCGGCTTATCTAGCAGCCGATATGGCTGGAACTATGAAATTATCCTATCCTGAAGAGATAGAGATAGTTCGTGTTCCTTGCTCGGGAAGAGTAGATGCCCTCCATATCTTGAAAGCTTTCGAGAATGGAGCTGATGGAGTTCTAATAGCGGCCTGCTATGAGAACGCATGTCGGTATATAAGAGGTAATATAAGGGCAAAGAATAGAGTAGATTACGTAAGAAGTATACTAAAGGATATAGGAATAGAAGAAGAGCGGATACAAATAGCCTATCTAGCTCCCAATATGGGGGTAAAGTTCGCTCAGATCGCTTCGGAGATGGTGGAAAAGGTAAAGGAATTTGGACCGGCAATACCTTCGTAAATACCATAGAATAGATCTATCTGAGATCTGCTAACTATCAGAATCTCTTCGGGTTTGAAGGTATTGACAATAAGCGATAAAAATTGTATAATAAAGTATTGATTATTTTCTCCGAAGATGGCTGGGTTAAGATTGAGGGAACAAAACTAGTTGTTGGGTCAATAAGGAGGAGGATAATTTGAGGTTAATCAAAGTGCTTATTTTGGCTCTGTTAGTTATTATCTTTACGGTGAAAATTATAGCTGCCGAGTGGGATAATAATGTATCTCTGGAGATGGAGCCAGTTATCGATGAAAAATCTGATGCTTTTTCTAATACTGCTGATCAGTTGACGGCGAAGATGCAAGCTACAAAGACTTGGATCAATGGTGCCATTCAGGAGAAAGGGAAGCTTAAAGTAACTATAGCCAAAATGGCTACCCTTAATAAACTAGAAAATATGAGCAAAGCTTACAATACCCATCTGAGGGCAGGGGAGAGAGAATTAATAGGGAATTCGATATATCAAGAGGCAGAAAGATACGATCTCGATCCGATTTTAATAGCCTCGGTGATCGCGATAGAATCCAGATTCTCTGCCCAAGCCCTCTCTCCCAAGGGAGCTAGAGGACTTATGCAAGTTATGCCTTCTACTGCTAACTGGATAGCGAAGAAAATGGGATTAAGCTATAAAGGAGCTGATTCGCTCTATGACTCGGAGGAGAATATAAAATTGGGGGCTAGCTATCTAGCCTTTTTGCTAGATAAATTTGGAGATCTGGAGATAGCTCTGATCGCCTATAACATGGGAGATTCTATATCCCAAGGGATCCTCAAGCGAGGTGGAGAACTTCCCACTTTTTACTCAAATAAGGTTATAAGCTGTTATCGCTACTATACGAAAAAGACCTATAAACTTGCTAAGGCAAAGTAGCGATATTTTACATAATAAGGATATAGAGGAGATTTTCTCCCTCTAAGGAGGTAATATGAGCGAGGACCGACAGAAGATACCTCACACAGATGAAACTGAAAGGACAATAGTTAGAAGAGAACTGTCCTTGACCGATCTAGCCTTCGAGGTCCTGAATGAGAAGAGAGAAGCAATGAATTATAAGGATATAGCGGATGAGGTGATGAAACTGAAGCCTCATCCGATAAGCAGACTGCCTAGAATATTGATCGGAATGATGCAGCAGGATGAGAGGTTCGAAAGGATAGATAAGGAGAATTGGGGACTCGCTAAATGGTCCCTTCCTGAGGAGAGATTGGAAGAAGAGGAGAAACTGGAGAGCATAGATCCGAATTTACCTACCGAGGATATAATTTATGAGATGCTCAAGGTGTTCGATAGACCAGCCACCCCAGCTATGCTAGAGGAGGAGTTAAGGAAGCTCAAAACAGAATTGAACACTCCTATAACAGACCTACTAAGAGAAAGCGATCGTTTCTATGAGGTAGAGGAAGAGCTATGGGGTCTATCCATCTGGTATTTAGATCCCCACTGGAGTATAAAGAGGGTTATTGATATCACCTTGAAAATGAATAATAGACCTATGCCTTTAAATGAGATAATTCAAGCCGTGACAAAGATAAAGCCCGTACTTGGTTCAGATGCAGAGAAAATCATTCATCGTTTGTTAAACAATGATAAGCGATATGAAGAGGTAGCTGAAGGAAGGTGGACGCTGAACGAAGAACTACAATTTGAGGGGTGAGTAAATGTTATATAATAAGGCTGATGTTCTTAAAGGATTAAAGTCTTTTCGGAGGATCGCCAAGCAGGATTTGATAGCTAGCGAAAATAATCCTGATGCTCAGTTCTGGTATGAGAATGCCGTCGCCAGAAGAGAAAAATATGCGGAATTAATAGAAATAGTTGAAAAAGAGGGGGTAGAAACTGCCTATAAAAAATCTCTTGAGGATTATACAACCTTACCTTCTCTTTCTCCCGCCGATGAAAAGGAACATCCCGATCTAAGTGGCTTCGAACAAGCCCTGGAGAACTTCTTCACCCTACTAGGAGTCGATAAGAAAACAAGACGAGAGGCCAAGAGCAGACGCATCCCCATTAAAAACAGAGAAGGGTAGAAAAGGTAACTTTTTAACCGTGAGTTCTATTTGAAGCAAAAAGTTACCTTTTAAGGGAGATTTTCTCCCCCCTAACTGATAGAAAAGGGAATCAATAAAAGTGATAGAAGCTTTAATAAAAGGCTTAAGACAGGCAACGAGGCTAAAGACCTTTCTGATCGCCCTGTTCATTCCTATAATAATAATCCCTGTTATAGCTTCTTGGTTCTCAATATTAATAGAAGAACATAATATCTTAAACTCGACAAGGACGGGAAAGATCGCTGTCTCCGGAGTAAATGAGGGAAATATCTTAGTTCAATTTTTAGAAGACGAGTTTGGCTCCGATCTAGTAATGCTGGAAAATTGGGATAAACCCCTTCATTTAGGGATCGTTAAGGTGGCCTTAAGCTTTCCTCCAGATTTTCAAGCCAAGATGGAGAGGAAAGAATCTATCCAACTTATCCTATCCTACAACAGTTCCGATCCTGTATCGCGAAAAACTAAAGATCTTCTTATTAAAAGTATCGATAGATTTTCTAGGAATATAGTTGACCTACGCCTCGAAGATAAGGACATCGACCCAGAGATAGCAAGACCTTTAGAGATAAGCGAGTTAGATATCTTCTCGAAAGAGGAGGATAACAAAGACATCTGGCTGATCATCCTCCCCATATTTATAGCTACTTGGCTTATGATCGGAGGGGCTTGTTCCTCCTATAATCTGGTGGGAAAGGAAAAATATCCTCTAACAGAGGAATGGTTTGAATTTCTATCTCCCTTTGATCTGGCAGGATTCACCCTAGGGGAGTTCATCGGAATATCTCTTCTCTCCCTGTTCACTCTCATAGTGGCTCTACTAAGCTCTTGGGGACTTATGGAGTTATATCCAGCGTTCAAAGATATAGGTTTAGCGTTTAAGGAGATTATATCCTCCCTAAGAGCCGGAGCAATAGGGATGATCTTCTTACTTCTCTTCTCCATCAGTTCTCTTGAGCTAGCTATATGTGCTGAAGCTGGAAGAACTTGGGAAGCTTTAGCGATCTTGATCATACCTATATATATAGTCTTTATGATCTCGACCTTATCAGTCTTCCTAATCCCCGATATAATATTAGATGATAAATCCTATTTATGGCCGGTCTTTAATTCCACTCTGGGACTAAGGGAAATACTTTCCTCGGCGACTTCGTGGCCCTATTTGGGTCCTACTTTAATATCATCTCTACTATTCATTTTTATCTGTCTGGCTCTCGCTCTCTATAGCTTCTGGGGAACTTTCGAAGAGATAGAGGAAGAAGAGTAGAGATCTCTTGTAACCTCATCACTTGAAAAAAGTGGAGATCCCCGCCTGTGAACTATCTTTACCTGTTGGTCTTTGCTAAATTAATCGGGCTATTGAAGATTTCTCTCCTGTTAGATCTCGAACTTTCCTTAAATCATCCTCCCCTAGCCCCTCCCATCAAGGGAGGGGAAAATAAGCACCAAGAGAGGGATTTAATTATGTCCCCTCTCCCCTCGTGGGAGAGGGATAGGGTGAGGGGGAGAATCATATCTTTCCCAGCACGAAGTCTACATGCTTGGGCAGTATTACCTCGAGGAACGAAAAGGAGTCAAAAATATGATAGATAGGTACTCTCGACCTCAGATGAGTAAGATCTTCAGCCCGGAGAATAAATTTCGAGTTCAATTGAAGATAGAGCTTTTAGCCTGTGAAGCCTTAAATGAGCTAGGAGTTATCCCTAAAGAGGATCTAGAGAAGATAAAGAATAAAGCCCGCTTAGATCTGAAGCGCCTTGAGGAGATCGAAGCTGTTGTCCATCACGAGACCGTCGCTCTTCTCACAGCAGTAGCGGAAAATATGGGTGAAGAAGCGAGATTCCTTCATCTGGGGATGACCTCCTCGGATGTGCTTGACACCTCCCTAGCGGTGCTGATGAAAGATGCGGCGGATCTTATAATCTCCGATCTAGAGAAGCTGAGAGAGGTCATCATTGATAAGGCGAAGGAGTATAAATATACCCCAATGATCGGCAGAACTCATGGAATCCACGCGGAGCCGATCACCTTTGGTCTCAAGCTCTTGGTATGGCTAAGTGAGACGGATAGAAACCTGGAGAGGATGAGAAGAGCAAATGAGATCATAAGCTATGGCAAGATATCGGGAGCAGTGGGAACTTATGCCCACCTCGATCCCTATGTGGAGAAATACGTATGCGCGAAGTTGGGTTTGAAACCTGCTCTCATCTCCACCCAGATCGAACAACGGGATAGACATGCTGAATATCTGATGATCCTCAGCCTAATCGCTAGCTCCTTAGAGAAATTCGCCACCGAGATAAGGAGTTTACAGAGGACTGAGATCAGAGAAGTGGAGGAACCATTCCGTAAAGGACAAAAAGGCTCTTCCGCTATGCCCCATAAGAGGAATCCGGTCAGGACTGAGCAAATATGTGGCTTAGCTAGGGTGGTTAGAGCTAACTCTCTAGCGGCAATGGAGAATATTCCCCTATGGAATGAGCGAGATATCAGCCATTCCTCAGTAGAGAGGATAATAGTGCCTGATAGCTGTATTCTAATAGATTATATGTTGAATAGCTTCAGGGCTATCTTGACCGATCTGATGGTCTATCCTGAGAATATGAGAAGAAACCTTGAGTTAACCGGGGGTTTGATCTTCTCAGAGAAGATCTTATTGGAGTTGGTGAAAGTAGGACTTAAGAGAGAGGATGCCTATAGCCTCGTTCAACGGAACGCACTTTTGGCTTGGGAAGAGGGGAGGGACTTTCGCAAGCTGATAGAGGAAGATGAACAAATAAGAGGATATCTAGCCCGTGATAAGATCAAGGAATGCTTCGCTGAGGACTATCCCTTAAAGAGAGTTGATTTGATATTCTCAAGATTTGGATTATGATTGAAAACGCACGGTCGCAATCCTACCGATCTAGATGGTTTAGTTCAATATTAATTGTTGCCCATCACGTCACGATCAAGAGAAAATAGACGAAAGGAGATTTTACGATGACAAGGGCAGAAGAATTGAAGAAAAGACAGAGGGAAACTTTCTCTGAGAGTATGTATCGTCAAAGGAAAGATATCTATTCAAGAATCTACCAAGAACATAAGGAAGATCCCAAAATATTGCGGAAGGCAAAAGCTCTAGTTGCCTTCTTGAAAGAAAAGGACATATTTCTACAAGAGGACGACCTTATAGCTGGGTATCAACAGCTATACGATTTCTCCGAGCCACCAGAAGAGCCTTCCCTATATGAGCTTTGTCTGGAAGGGGGAAAGAACCGCGTCCTCATGGACGAATATGAAAAAGCGTCCAAAATTGGTTTATTCGGAGGAGGCTTAGGAGGACATGTAATTCCTGACTTTGAGGGTGTTCTTAGAAAGGGATTTGCCAGGTTGCAAAGTGACGCTGAAAAGAAGTTAGGAGAAGGAGGAGAGATAGATAGAGATTTCCTCTCTGCGGTTATTATTATTTGTAAAGGAGTGGAGCACTATATCAAGCGATATGCTCAAAAAGCTAGTTTATTGGCTGAGAAGACAAAAAGCGCGAAATACAGAGGTGAACTAAAGAGAATCTCACAAGCTTGTGAATGGGTGGCAACTAAGCCTCCCAGAACGTTCTTTGAAGCCACACAGCTATTTTGGTTAGCGCATGAGATATTAACAGCTTCGCAATCAAGTGGCTCACTTTCACCTGGTAGATTTGATCAATATATGTTTCCTTTCTATTGGAAGGATCTGCAAGAAAAACGAATAACAAGGGGGGAAGCTGGGGAACTGATCGAAGTATTATGGATAAAAATTAACGGGCTCTGCCGGGGCTTTCAAAATATAATTCTTGGTGGACAAAAAATGGATGGGAGTGATGCCACGAATGACCTATCTTATCTCTGCCTAGAGGCAACCGAGAAACTTCGTCTGCCTCAGCCAGCATTATCCGTGCGATATCACTCAAAAACCCCGGAAGAATTTTTTGATAGAGCTTGTAAGGTCATTAGAACAGGAGGAGGTTTGCCAGCCCTTTTCAATGACGAAGTGATTATTCCTGCCAAAGAACGATCGGGAATAGCCAGAGAAGATGTTATAAATTATGGTATAATTGGCTGTGTAGAACCAGCTATTCCGGGGAAGGAGTTCGGTCATACCGAGGCTTTGCGTATCAATTGGGCTAAGATATTGGAACTAATGTTTAATAATGGCGCTTGTGCAATAACTGGAGAAAAGATGAAGATGAAAAATAAAGCCACATTAAAATTTGATTCATTTGATCAACTGTATAGGGCTTATAGAGAAGAGCTCGGATATTTCATCGATTTAGGAGTAAAAGCCTTGAAAATTCTTGATAAAAACTTCTTCAATTTTTGTCCTTATCCTTATTTATCCACAATAATGTGGGATTGCATAGAAAATGGTAGGGATGTTACCGCAGGAGGAACTAAGTATAACCTTATGACAATTAATGGTTGTGGGATGGCTGATGCGGCAGATTCTTTGGCAGCTATAAAGAAAATTGTATATGAGGATAGAAGAATTTCTTTGGAAGAACTTAAAAATGCTTTGCATAGTAATTTTTCGGGAAAAGAACCTCTGCGACAGAGATTGATAAACAAGGCCCCAAAATATGGAAATGATGACAATTATGCAGATGAACTTCTAAAAGAGCTTGTAGAAGAGTTCTGTAATAGAATTATGCAATATAATAATCCTAGGGGTGGTAAGTTCCAAACTGGACTATACACTGTTGATTGGCATGCCACCGCTGGTAAACTGACATCTGCCCTTCCTGATGGGCGGTTTGTTGGCAGAAGCTTGGCTAATAGTTTATCTCCCTCCCAAGGAAGAGATAAGTCTGGTCCTACATCAGTTATAAATTCGATTACTAAGTTTGACCACACTCTCCTTGGTAATGGTATGGTTCTGGATATGAAGTTCACTCCCCGAATGTTGGCTGAAGAAGAAGTATTCGAGAAATTCAAAGAACTGATTAAGACTTATTTTAGCCAGAGGGGCTTGGAGATTCAGTTTAATGTGATTGACAGGGAGACCTTGATCAAAGCTCAAGAGAAGCCAGATGAATATCAAAACCTGGTTGTTAGAGTTTCTGGGTTTAGCGCCTATTTCACATCATTGGAGAAAACTCTGCAAGATGAAATTATTGCTCGGACTACTCAAAGCTACTAAAATAAGGGTTCTAAATAACCGCCTCTAAAGTAAAACTGATCGTTAAAACTATGAACGTTGAAGGGTCGGCCGTGCGGGTCTATGAGATAATATACAGTTAAGGAGGAAAAAATGGAAAAGGTGCTTCTGGTTATCGGCGATGCTTCCGAAGTTTTCGACACCTTGTATCCTTTACATCGGGTTCAGGAGGATGATTTTCAGGTGGTGGTAGCCGCTCCTGAGAAGCGCTTATACCACCTCGTCATGCATGAAATCCCTCCCGGTTGGGACATAACACAGGAATCCTCTGGTTATCACCTCGCCTCAGACATCGCTTTTAGAGACGTAAAGAGCGAGGAGTATCTCGGGCTCATCCTCTCCGGCGGGCGCGCCCCAGAATATTTGCGCTACGATGAGGATTTGATACGTATCGTCAAAGATTCCTTTGCGGAGAATAAGCCGGTGGGTTCGGTATGTCACGGAGCAGAAATTTTAGCCGCTGCCGATGTCATTCGGGGAAAACGGTTGACTACAGTTCCCAAATGTAAGTTTGACGTGGAAGTCTGCGGGGGTGTCTTCGTTGACCAGCCGGTGGTGGTAACAGGAAATATGGTGACAGCTCGGACCTGGCACGATAACTACGCCTTCATGCGTGAGTTTATGAAGCTTTTAAATGCAGCCCGCGATAAACTTCGCGAAGGTAATTAAAAACTATACTTTCGCATTTCAAGATGCTTCTTCAATTGTTGCCCATCAAGCTTGAAAAATAAAAAGTAGAAGATAAGGTAGTGATCTAAGATGAAAGAGATCGACAAGCAAGATTTCAGCAATCGAAAGTTATTGGCTCTGGAGAGGATAAGCCGAAGTATCCTCCAGGGCTTTTGGTATGGCCTATACGTAGTCGATGCTGAGTGGATGATAACCGATTGGCAAGTTAGCTCAGAGCATTTCCCTCTACGCAGTGAGATTATAGGGAAGGGACTATTTGAGTGCTTTCCTCTTCTTAAAGAGAAAGGACTAAAGGAACTTATCTCTCAGGTATTCAAGACAGGAGAGCCTCTCCTCATCAGCGATTTTCATCTACAAAGGTTGTATAAGGATAACAGGAGTAAAGTTAACATAAATATATATCCGTTGAGAGATGAAAACTCTCAGGTAACTAAGATCATAATAGCTGTAGAAAGCTCTGAGGAGAAACAATTCAGAAGTGATATTGAGCTTAGGCAAATATCTCATTTGGAGACGAGCATAGCCGAGTTAAACTCTAGTCTGGAGTTGGCAACGGCGCTTCAAACTATCGCGGAGAGTTATGCCCACCTTCAAGGTTCCGTGAAATGTTTGATACGTCTCTTTGATGGCAATAGAAGGAGGCTATATAATGTAGCCTCGGTAGGGTTATCCCTCAACTACTTAGAGAGAAGAGGGATAATTGAGTTAGGAGAAACTCCTTCTGGCTTAGCTGCCGCTGAGAGGAGAGAGATAGTAGTAGAGGATATTCAAATTGATCCTGACTTCGCTGATCTTCGCTATGCAGGGCGAAGAGAAGGTTTCCGTTCTATCTGGTCTTTTCCTCTTCTAGGAAGCGATGATCGTCTCTTAGGCACTATCGATACCTTCTACCCCTATCCTCATCGCCCCAGCGAAGAGGAGCTTTGGGTTGCCAAGTTATACGCGAACCAAGCCGCCCTGGCTATAGAGAACGCTCGCCTCCATCAAAGATTAAGAAGACTTTACGAATCTAATCAAAGCTCTCTAGAACACGCGCCTTTCGGAGTGCTAGAAATCGATAGAAGTGGGAGGGTAACCTATCTAAATCAAGCTCAGGCGGAGTTGATGGGAGATTCAGTCGAAGCTATAATAAATAAAAATATCTTATCCCTTCCCGACTTTCACCTAGCAGGCTTTGCCGATCTCTGCCGAGAGGGATTCAGATTGAAGAAGGGAGAGGTGATAGAGAGAATCAACGTAGAATATACGGCTAGCTCTGGGAAAAGAGCGATCATCTCTCTCTCCGCAACCCCAATTTATGAGGGTGAGGAATTCAAAGCTCTATTGATCTTCATCAAAGATGTAACAGATAAGGTCAACTTGGAGAAACAATTAAGGCAGGCTGAAGAGCTTGCTTCTCTAGGAGAATTAGCGGCGAGCATCGCCCACGAGGTCAGAAATCCGCTAACCGGGGTCAGGACAACGATCCAATTTCTAGGAGAGACCTTTGAAGAGGACGATCCTAGAAAGGAGGATATAGAGGACGTGATCGGAGAATTGGATAGGTTAGAGGAGCTGATCCGACAATTGCTCGCCTTTGCCAGACCTCCTGATCTTCACCTTATCAAAACTGATCTAGCATCTCTGCTTGAACAAGTTGTGGAAACCTTCCGAAGACAACTGGCTAGAGAGGATATCGAGATCGATCTGGAGATAACTCCCAGTTTGGGCGAGATCGAGGTCGATCCCGAGGTTATGAAACAAGTATTCCTCAACCTATTTCTAAACGCAGAACAAGCTATGCCTCAGGGAGGAGAGATAGAGATAAAAGCACATCCTCGCTATGTGGATGGGGCAATGAGGGAGATCCTAATAGATGTTATAGATACGGGAAGTGGAATAGCTAAAGAGAAGCTGGATAAGATATTCCAGCCATTCTTCACCACTAAATCTAAAGGCACTGGCTTTGGGCTTTCGATCTCCCAGCGTTTGGTGGAAAAGCACGGAGGAAAACTCTCAGCGGAAAATAGGAGGGATAGAAGCGGGATGATCTTTACGATAAGTTTGCCCTTAAGAGAGGAGGGCCTTCGATGAAAGCCTCTATACTGGTTATAGATGATGATAAGCTCATCAGGAAATCCTTGAATAGAGTCTTAACAAAAGATGGATATAAGGTGCTGACTGCTGGTGATGCCAAGGAGGGGCTAGAGCTGGTCAAGAAAGAGGAGCCAGATCTAGTCCTCCTAGATCTCAAGCTGCCCGATGTCGCCGGTCTGGAGGCTCTGAAGGATATCAGAAGCATAAATGAGAAAGCCACCGTCATCATCCTGACCGCCTATGCGGATGTGGGATCGGCAGTGGAGGCGATGAAGTCAGGTGCTTATGATTATATCGCTAAACCTTATGATCTGGACGAATTGAGACTAACTATCTCCAAAGCGATCAGAGAGATGAATTTGGAGGAGAAGGTTCATTTTTATGAGAGGCAGGAGAGGGAAAAATACAGAAGGGCTAACATCATCGGAGAATGCGCCAAGATGAAAGAGGTCTATGAGTTGATAGACAAAGTAAGCCAGAGTCCAACTACTACTGTGCTGATTCAGGGGGAAAGCGGAACGGGAAAGGAGCTTGTAGCAAGAGCTATCCACTATAGCAGTGAACGAGCGGATAAGCCCTTGATCGAATTGGATTCCTCAGTGATGCCAGAGACGCTTTGGGAGAGCGAGATGTTTGGACATGAGAAGGGAGCATTTACCGATGCTAAGAGGAGAAAGAAGGGATTAGTGGAGTTAGCCGATGGAGGTTCCCTTCTCTTAGATGAGATCGGAGATCTAAAACTAGCGATGCAAGTTAAGTTATTGCGATTTCTGGAAACTAAGACCTTCCGCCGA
>CAZSTA010000110.1:0-11674 GCA_964609495.1 uncultured bacterium
AATTTCCCAAGCTCCTGAACTCTTCTGAAAATTCGGCTAGTTCTTGCGCTAATCCTGCTGAGCCACAGAGTAGAGGAAGGGGAGAAGTCTGCATCACCGCTTCTGCTATGATCTTGAGATCGGATTGAGAGATAGCATCACAAACTAGGATGTTATTCCCTTTCCCTCTTAATTGATCGATCTCCCTTCGCAGTTCAATAGAACCCTTTCTTATCGATGATAGATTTATCTCGGTTACTCTCTGCTCGGTTTGAAGTTGGAATAGGGATGGTATATGAGAGGAGGCTATCGGCTGAAGGGGATCCGAAGCATATTCGGTCTTATCTAGGGGAATACCATCGACTAGATGATAACCTCCTTTAGTAGTTCGTCCATAAGTGGGCATAGCTGGAGCAACTAGAGCGAGGTCGATCTTTAATTCATCCATAATAGCAGATAGCTCGTAGCCGACATTTCCCCTCAGCGTGGAATCAATCTTCTTGTAGATCAGATCAACTCCGATCGCTTTCAGATTTACAGCCGCCTTTTTAGCCTTCTTATAAGCTGATTCTGACGAATCGCTTCTGCTCTCGGTATCGATCACCAGCACTTCAGCAGGAAAGCTCGTATCGAGATCTAGGGCTACTAGGGTCTCCAGTCCCTTCCTACTAAGCTGGACACCAGTATCGGTTGCCCCGGTAAGATCATCAGCGATAATCCCTAGTCTAAGCACTTACTCATCCTCTAATATGATAGGAAGTAGCTCCTTTAAAGATTTAATCCCTCTACAGGAAGATCTCGGCTGCCTGTCCTCCCCTACCTATAATAGCTCTTTCTTCATATATATCCAAGTCCCTATTCCAAATATAAGTTTAGTAAAGATGTCCTTATTCCTCTTTATATCCTTGAAGCCTACTTTCTGATATAATCTATAAGCTATATCATTATTGGCAGCTACCGCCAGAGAGAGATATCTTTTCCCTCTTTCTCTAGCGAAATCCTCTCCTCTCTTAAGTAGAGCCTTTCCTATCCCCTTTCCTCTAGCCTCGGAAGATACACCTATATAAACTATATAGCATGAATCGCTATCAACGGATTCTTCTAGTACAAAGAATTTAACTAGCGATGCTTTTATCCCCTCCGATATCCCCAAATTTTTGATGAACGAGCCTAAGGGGATATTTCTCCTCGCCTTTTTCATCTCTTTTGTTTTCAGGTTAATAATTCCTACTACTTCATTATCAACTTCCGCTACAAATATCCCCTCTAAAAAGTCCTCTAAAGAGAGAGATTTAGCTATAATCCCTTCTGCTCTCTCTTTCCTTCTCCCAAAGAACACTCTGAACTTATCAGCGAAGGCATCTACCACTACTTTGGCGATGCCTTCAGTATCGCTCTTATTCGCTTCTCTTATGATAAAATTCGCCTTGTTCACTAGTTAATAACTAGGAAGTAGTTGGAACAGCTGCTAATAATTACTACCAACCTCCAATCCAACTGCCCTTTTATCCTTTCAATCCTGTTAGAGTCACTCCCTGTATAAATTGCTTCTGAGCGAAGAAGAATAGGATTATAACTGGAACAACTACCATCGTAGCGGCGGCCATAAGTAACCCCCACTTAGCTCCATGAACCGTCTGGAAAACCCTGAGTCCTAAGGCTAAAGTGAATTTATCGGGAGATTGGAGGTATATCAAGGGTCCCAAAAAATCATTCCAACTTCCCATAAAGGTGAAGATAGCTACCGCCGCTAACGCGGGCTTGGTTAGAGGCAGTATTATCCGCCAGTAAGTTCCGAAGAAACCGCAACCATCTATTCTAGCCGCGTCCTCCAACTCGTAAGGCACAGTCATAAAGAACTGGCGGAGAAGGAAAACATAAAACGGATTGGCGAAGAAGGATGGCACGATCAGAGGAAAGAAGGTATCAACCCATCCAATGCGGCTGAAGATGATATATAAGGGGATCATCCACACCATAAAGGGGATCATCATAGTGCTTAGCATCAAGATAAAGAGGAGATCACGACCTGGACCTCGCAAACGAGCGAAGCCATAAGCCACTAGTGAACACGATAGGAGAGTCCCAAAGAGTGTAGAGATCACAATTATAAAGGTGTTCCTAAAATATATGAGGAAAGGCGCGTAATCGAATACGGCTGGATAATTTTCCCAGATCACAGGATTGGGGATCCACTCGGGCGGATAGACAAAGATCTGTCTATCGGCTTTGAGGGAGGTGGAGATCATCCATACCAGAGGAAGAAGGAAGAAGAATCCCACCCCTAATAGAACTATATGTCTAGCTATCTTACCTGTAATTACCTTCGTAGTTTTTGACATCGGAAATTGCCCCCCTTCGGTTAGAGCTTCTTCAGTTATTTTCTGACCTCAGCCTCATAATGTACCCATCTCCCAGCCAATTTAAACTGAAGGAGGGTGAGTAATAGGATAATTATAAATAAGATCCAAGCCATGGCGGAGGCATAGCCCATCTTCAAGTAGTTGAAAGCATTACGGTACATATAGAGGGCGTAGAAGAGAGTGGCGTTGACCGGACCACCGTTCGTCATAATATAGGCTTGAGTGAAGACCTGAAAAGCACCGATCAATCCAATGATCAGGGTGAAAAAGATAGTTGGAGTCATCATTGGAGTTGTTATGTGCACGAATCTTTGCAATTTGCTAGCTCCATCTATCTCAGCGGCTTCATAAAGTTGCTTCGGCACCCCTTGCAGACCAGCCAAGTAGATTATAATCCAGGTCCCTACCCCCCATATACTCATCAAAACTATGGCGGGCTTCGCCCATTGTTCTGAGACTAGCCAGCCAGGGCCCTTTATCCCAATTATCCTCAGGCCCATATTGATCAGCCCCCACTGGGGATTAAATAACCAGAGCCATAGGATTGCCGAGGCCACGATGGGGACGACTGTTGGTAAGTAATAGATCGTCCGGTAGAAAGCTAAGCCTTGGACATCTTGATTCAGCATCATAGCTAAAGTAAAGGACGCTACTATCGCAAAAGGTATAAACAAAGCGGCGTAGAAGGAGGTGTTGGATAGGGACTTTATAAATAAGGGATCTTGGAAGAGAGCCTTATAATTATCTAAAGCTATGAATTGGGGCTTACTTATGATGCTATAATTGGTAAGACTTAGAATGAGCGAGGAGATGATCGGTCCGGCCATAAAGATGGTAAAACCAAGTATCCAAGGGCTTATGAATAGATAGAAAGCTATCGCTTCCCGACGCGCCATAAAAGAACGTTTCTTATTCATTTTTATCTCTCCAATTGTAATTTGTTTCTCAAACTAATGTTAAACCTTGAACTCACCTTAGATAAAGGAAACTTTTGCAGGTAATAAAACTCAAGTGTTCTGGTAACTTTTGCTTCCAAAAATATATAAGGTTAAAAAGTTTCCTTTACACCCTCCCCTAACCCCTCCCAGCAAGGGAGGGGAAAATAAAGAGAGTGGTCTTATCTCAATGTTCCCTAAAAGGTAACTTTTTGCTTCAAATAGAACTCACGGTTAAAAAAGTTACCTTTTAGGGTGAGGGGGAAATCATATCTTGAACTAATAATCGAAAAACTAAAGATGGAGGCGCCGGGCCTCGAGTTCCCGGCGCCACTCCAAGTCACTACTCAGTTACTACCTGTTTCCAAGCCTCATCAAGAGCCTTCTGGACATTATCTCTACACTGAATCAGAGCCTCCTCAGCGGACATCTTATGATATAGAGCCGCTTCAGTAGCCGCATGCATCTCGTTCCAGTAGGTAAGGCCTACCATTCCCATCTCCTGACCACAACCATGCGTCCAGTTGAGGGCATCAACGGAGAGACGATACTCTTCCTGGAACTTGGGAGGCAGAAGAGGAACAAATTCATCCTCTAACATCTTAACCGCAGCTTTGTTGGTTGCTAGGGGAGGAACAAAGACTGGCTCCCCAGGAAGCTGCTGTCTCTTCCACTCCTTCGCTCTAATTTCCATTCCCGCGGTAGCTCTAGCTTTGTAACCCCCGGGACCAGTGAGCCACTTGGTGAAGATCCAAGCCGCTTCGGGATTCTTGGTATCTCTAGAGATAGCGATGGATCCACCACAGGACCAGGTGGTCTTTACCCCCGACTCGGTATTGGGGATAGGCATAGCTGACATACCATATTCGAGATCGGGGAAGGTAGCGAAGTCGCTAAGGTTCCAGTTTCCATTACCTTGCATCGCTAGTTTTCCAGTCACGAAGGGGTTCTGAGCGGCGGTTTGGAAGCCTTGTAGGAAGCTGGCTGCGGTCTCCATTCCACCAGTATATTTGTCGTAGAAGTCAACCATCCACTCCAGAGCATAGACGATTCGGGGATCATCGGAGGTGCATTTCTTCTGTTCTTTGTCAAGGAACTCGCCACCATTCAGCCATCCATAGAGCCAGGTCCAGGTATTTCCGTAGTAGGGTAAGAAGCCCTGCTGCTCATAATTCCCCTTGGTATCCTTCTTAGTAAGCTTAACGGTGAACTCTGCTAATTCATCCCAGGTCTTAGGAGGAACTTCGGGATCAAGACCGACCTCCTTGAATAACTCCTTATTCCAGTAGAGGAAGCGAGTATCGGTATCCCAGGGAAGGGCGTACTGTTTCCCCGCCCAAGAACTCTCTATCCATTGGACTGGATACCAATCGTCAGCGGTCATACCGTCTTTCTCAATAAGATCTGTCAGATCGTAGAAGGGACCTCTTGAAGCCCACTGCTTGAACTGGTGTCTATTCTGGAGCGAGACATCAGGAGCGTTTCCTGCGGCGATCGCGGCTAGGAACTTCTCACTGGTGGAAGCCCACTCATCGGAAATAAGGGATTCCTTGACCTTGATATCGGGATGCTGATTCTCGAACTCCCGATATACCGCAATATCCTCTGGCCCTATCCAGCCCCAATAGCTTATAGTTGTCTTTTGAGCTGAAGTAGGCATAGCGATAACACCTATTAATAGGCTTACTGTTGCTATCAAGAATAATGTCTTCTTCACAATATTTTACCTCCTTTTATGGATTCGATTTCATCTTGTTACACATCTCTAATCTATTCTATAACTCATCTTGAAACTTGAAAGCTTGGCAATCCCCCCTTTCGATCGTCAAATTATAATCATCCTTTACTCAAGCAGATTAATCATAAATTCTAAAAATAAAAGCTCATATTCGCATAAGGTGCGCTAGACCGATCTAATATGAGTGAAGGGAATAATTTTCCCCCTCACCCTATCCCTCTTCCCTCGTGGGAGAGGGAACATCCAGATAGGACTGCTCTTCTTATTCCCCTCCCTCGATGGGAGGGATTATTAGGGGAGGGTGATTTAAATTTGAAACCTCGGCTAAGCACGCTACTCTAATATGAGCGAAAGCAAAACTACCATCCTGAAAATCTCGAGATGGGAATAACTGAGATCGTTATCCCTTCATTCCCGTCAAAGTTATCCCTTGAATATAGGTTCGCTGAGTGAAGAAGAATAGGATTATGATCGGTATGGTGATCACCACTGAAGTAGCCATCAACAATGACCATTCCGCTCCATATTGACGCTGGAACTGTTGCAAGCCCAGAGATAAGGTATATTTAGTATCATCTTTTAAATATATAAGGGGAGCGAGAAAATCATGCCAGTGAGCGACGAAACTAAATAGGGCTACGGTAGCCAAAGCTGGTTTGGACAGAGGCAATATTACCCTTCGATATATACCTAGCTCCGAACACCCGTCTATCCTCGCCGCATCGGCAAGCTCTATGGGAATGGTCATAAAGAATTGACGGAGTAGAAATATATAAAAGGGACTGCCGAAGTAATAGGGTATGATAAGCGGCCTAAATGTATTCAACCAGTTCAGCTTCTTAAATACGATGAAGAGCGGGATCATAGTTACCTGATAGGGGATCATCATCGTAGAGAGCATCACGATGAAGAAGATATCCCTCCCATCCCAATCGATACGAGCAAAACTATACGCCACTAGACTGCAAGAGATAAGAGTTCCTAGAGTGGCGAATGTACATATAGTTAGAGTATTCTTAAGATAGGTGAAGAAGGTGATATATTGTAGAGCTTTAGGATAATTCGACCACTGAATCGGATTGGGGATCCACACGGGAGGGAATTTATACAGCAGGTGATCTGGCTTGAGGGAGGTTGAGACCAGCCATAAGAACGGTAAAATATAGATCACGGATAGCCCGCTTAATATAATATAAGCTAGAACCTTTGATATTAACTTTGCTCTCTTGCCTCTTTTGGTAACAGTCATCTATCTTCTTATTCCCCCTTCGTAATATACCCAACTAGCGGAACTCTTGAAGACGATCAGGGTAGCTAGTAGTATAAGCACGAACAGTATCCAAGCCATCGCCGAGGCATATCCCATCTTGAAGTAGGCAAAAGCATTTTGGAATAGATAGATCGAATAGAAGAGGGTGGAGTTACGCGGACTCCCCGGAGGAACATTGCTTCCCACTCCTCTGGTCATAATATAGGGAGCGGTGAAGTATTGGAATGTTCCAATGAGACCCATAATCAAGTTGAAGAGTATGGTAGGGGAGAGCATCGGGATAGTAACGTTCCAGAACTTATTCCACCAATTAGCTCCATCGATCTCCGCCGCTTCATATAGCTGAAGAGGGATACCCTTCAATCCCGCTAGGTATATAAGAACTGCTCCTCCTACTGCCCAGGTATTCATCATAATGAGAGCAGGTTTTGACCATTTGGGATCGACCAGCCAGCCGGGGCCATTTATCCCGATTTTATAGAGAAGGACGTTTACCATACCATATTGAGGATTTAGAATCCACATCCATAGCACTGCTGATGCTACTGCCGGCATTATAGAAGGCAGATAGAATATAGTTCTATAGGTCGTCATCCCTTTGACATCTAAGTTGAGAAGCATCGCGATAGTCAAGCTCACTATCAGACCTAGAGGTAAACCAATTAGAACCATATAGAGGGTATTCTTGATGCTTATCCAGAATAGGTCATCTTCAAGAAATAGGGTTTTGAAGTTATATAATCCTCTCCATTGGGGCGCCTGAATTATATTATAATTAGTGAAGCTGTAATAGAGGGATGTAGCGATAGGATAGATGGTAAAGATCAGAAAGCCTATCATCCAGGGACTCGCGAAGAGGACTCCATTTCTGAAGTTGATTATGCGTCTGCGACTAGAACGACTTTTTCTTCCAGTTCGTGACATCTCTCATTACCCCTCCTATAAGGAAACTTTTTTATCTTGAGTTTTATTGCCGGCAAAAGTTTCCTTTTTTTGTCTGATCACGTTTGAGACAAAACCTTCAAATACTCCTTCACGGTATTGAACAGACCCATCTCCAACGCATCAGCGATAAGCGCGTGGCCGATGGATACCTCAAGTATTCCGGGAATGGAGCAGAATTTGGCAAGATTTTGCAAGTTCAAATCATGTCCAGCATTCATTCCTAAGCCGATTTCTTGAGCCTTCTGTGCTGCGCGAGCATATCGCTGAAATACCGGCTCCACATTACCCTTACGGAAGGCTGTCGCATAGGATTCAGTATATAGCTCAATGCGATCAGTACCAACTTCTTTTGCTCGTTGAATCTGATCTATATCAGGATCCATAAACAGACTCACTCGGATTCCTAGATCTTTCAACTCTTGGATGATTGGCATGAGATGTTTGCCATGTTCAAAAAGGTCCCATCCGTGGTCTGACGTGAACGCACCAGGGGCATCAGGCACCAGGGTACACTGCGTCGGCTTCACCTTTCGGATCATCTCCATGTATTGAGGAAATGGGTTGCCTTCTATGTTGAACTCAACGGTCAACATCTCTGCCAGTTCATAGACATCCGAGGGCTTGATGTGTCGTTGATCCGGGCGCGGATGAACGGTTATACCATGCGCACCGGCTCTGATACATGTGCGCGCCGCATCGATGACGCTTGGAATCCCAATCGTCCGAGTGTTCCTGAGCAACGCGACCTTATTGAGGTTAACGCTAAGCTTAGTCATCTCGTGCTCCTTTCAGGATTGAGTAGGATATCACCCTTGCATGGTGTTAACCTTTCAAATGAATTATAGAATCGAGGATTCTTTCTCTAATGATTGCTATGCTAATTGAGAAATCAGCTTTTACTGTTTTTATGTATTCTAGATATTCGCCTCCGAATTTTTCAATGAGCATACTCTCTTCGACTTTTATCCGATACAAAATGCAAGGAACGAATTAGTTATTCTCTATCCAACTTTTCGAGCAAATTGTCTATTCCTAGAGTTTCAGCCCAATGCTTAAGATAGACTTTATCTAATTGATCCGCTTGTATCTGATAGATGCCCCTAGCATCTTCATAGTGTTTGTCGGATTTAGAATCTCGATACCACACAAGTTCGATGAGGATCAAATCCTCTGCGGTGCTGAGGCAGACATCCCTTCCAAAGATGTGATAAGATCTTCGCCTTTGGAATCTCATTTCATCAAACGATTCTCTTTTAACCAGCCAAAAACCAACTTTAAATCCGCTATCCAGATGAATCGAACTAAATTGAGAGCGATTGTATATAGCCTCTCTGATCATATCTCGATCGAGGTAGAATCGATCTTCTAAAGCCGAGGCTAAGCTCTCTACTTTCCGCTCATCTATTTCGATTATAAGATCAACATCATGGGTAAATCTGGGCTTACCATAATAATTGCAAGCTATAGAGCCGGTGATCATATAGAGGATATTAAGATGATCTAATGTCTTGGTGATGAATACTATTACTTCTTCTTGAATCATCTCTTCGTTTTGCTTGAGGTGTATCCTCACCTTTTGCCACAGATCTTTGGGGAGAAATCGTTGACCTGCCTTTATATCGAGTTCTTGATCGGTGAGGGATTGGTTGCGAAGCGAGGTTATAACCATCTTCCGACCCATCTCACAAAGCTCAGCTCCGATTTGCACTCGCTTTTGACCGCTCATCTTGCTGAGTATCTCAATCTGTTTTCGTTCTGCATCTACTACTTTCATAATCCGATAAAATACGATGCAGGAGGGATAACCTCCTGCATCATTAGCTCAACTTATTTGCCTAGCACCATATCAAGTTCCTTCTGAATCTTCTCGGTCACAGCCGCTAGAGCCGCGGCCGCCTCCGCATCTCCGTGCTTTACCGCATCCTCAGCTTGTCCTACCTCATTCGAAAGCATTTCATATACTGCGATCGGAACAGCACCAAAAGCGTTTGGTCCCTCCAGAAGCTTAAGTCCGAACTTCAAGATGGGAACTTTCTCCAACAGCTCTGCATCCTTCGCTACCGCGTGGCGAGGAGGCATATTGGTGAAGACTATCGCTATCTTTTTGGTGGCATAGGATCCAGTGACCCACTCTATGAATTCCCAAGCCTCATCAGGATTCTCGCTTCCCTTGGGGATGGTGAACATACTGCCGGCGAAGTCAGTAACATTCTTACGACCTCCCTCGGGATAGGGGTAGGGAAATGGCGCCCACTTAACATCTGGACCATACTTCTCCCCGAATTGCTGGATCCACTCCCCATAATCCTGCATTGCTAGCTTGCCAGCGAAGAAGGGGTTAGCGGGGCTCCAGTAGTTTCCAAATCCTGCGGAAAATTGATCCACCTTATTTACATCATATTTACTTACGAAATCAGCTAACCACTGGAGAGCCTCTACATTCTTGGGATGATCAGCGGTGATCTTTCCGGTTGCCTCATCATACCAACTGCCCCCGAAGACGTAATTCCACTTTATAAGTCCACCAGGGATGTAACCAAATCTGGTGAAATTACCTCGGTTATCCTTTATCGTTACCTTCTCGGTATATTCTTCCAGCTCATCAGTGGTGATCGGAGGCTTCTCGGGGTCTAATCCTGCCTCGGCGAACATATCCTTATTGTAAACTGTGAAGTGGGTATTAGTGGTAGCCGCTAGAGCCCATATACTATCTTTGTAGTAGAAGCTCTCCCATAGAGCGGGGAAGAAATCCTCTGCCTTGACTTTATCGGAAGCCTCGACGTATTCGTCTAAAGAAAGTAATGCTCCCCTCTCAGCCAAAGCTGCCAACTGAGAATCCCATACCGCGGATACCACATCAGGAGCTTCCCCTCCGGCGATAGCCGTCAGGAGCTTCTCATAAGCCCCGAAGATGGTGGTGGTCTTTACTACGAAGTCGGGATTAGCCTCGTTGAACTCCTCGATGATCACTTTAAGATCCTCAAGTTCGGTTCCACCCCAGCCAGACCAATACTCGATTTCCTTCTTAGCGGCCAAGGTGGTAAAGCTGAGCGTTAAAGCTACCATTAGCACAATTACCAGTAATGTGGACTTCTTAAACATTTTCGAACCTCCTTTACTAATTTAAGATCAGCATTTTGGAACAGCGATTTACTCCTCTTCTTATATCTACCTCCTTTCCAATCATAATATCAGATGAAATATGAAGCTAACTGATAGCAAATCTATTATAGCATCTTTAACTTAAGATGTCAATAGGAGTCAGTAGGTAATTATAAGCATTAAAATTTCGTGCTGAGAAGATGTTAAGAGATGAGTTCAAGACCTAATCCGATCTCGAACATCTCAGACAAAAAATTTTGAAACTACTTAAAATTAATAAAAGGGCTTGACAGAATTTGATAGAGGGTTTATAATGAAAACAACACTTTTCAGCAGGTGCGTTTTTTTATCTTCTAATAAAGCGGCTCTTTTCGAATATAAAGAGCCTATCTTCTGCGTTATAGATGTTCGAAGTGTTTATCAATTTCTAGCAAAGAAGCGAGCTGGAGCTAAGATAAGGCTTAAGACTAGGGAGTTTATTAAGGGAGTTAAAGCTCTGACCTCGGAGGGGAAGAAGTTGGGCGATGAGAGTGTTGCGAAGCGATCCTTCCCTTATCTCTTTAGCTACTGGGAAGTTATTCAAGAGCATACTATCCCTAAATCTCCCCCAAATGATCGATATGGCAGATGAAAGTTCGCTCAAATTTGATGGTCAGCAGAAACTCGCCTGGATGATCTCCAGGATTCTCGATCCTAGCATAGTCCTATCAATTATGATCGTTATATTGATCTGGCAGAGCAGGGTCGATTTTAAGCAGGGGCTACTTTGGAGTCTTTTACTCTTATGCTTAGCAGTAATTCTCCCTTTGGTGTATGTGTTATACTTGATGAGGAAAGGGGAGATATCCGATTGGGATATCTCTCATAGGAGGGAGAGATATGCGCTTTTATTCTTCACTATATTTTGTTGGCTATTATCTGTGCTCATTTTGGTAGTTTTTGGTGGCCCTAAGCTTCTCCTAATCGCAGCGGTCGATGGATTAGCTATACTCAGCGTATATTCGCTTATAACTATTTCCTGGAAGATAAGTATTCACTCAGGAGCGATAAGTTGCACAGTAACAGTCCTTATTATCTTATTTGGACTTAGTTTATCTCCTCTGATATTATTAGTGTTAGCTATGATCTGGGCGAGATATAAGATGAGAAAACATACTTTCTTCCAATTGGTAGGAGCTACCTTACTGACAAGTTCGATTACCGTCTTAGTATTCAGCAGTTTCGGATATCTTAAATAAAGGAAACTTTTGCTTCCAATAAAACTAAAGGTAAAAAAGTTTCCTTTACACCCTCTCCTCTGAGAGGAGGGGCGGTTAGGAAAGAGGAGAAGAAACATCCAATA
>CAZSTA010000111.1:0-11640 GCA_964609495.1 uncultured bacterium
TCGATGGGAGGGGGATAGGGGGAGGGTGTAATACAAAGTAAATTAGATCTCAGATCCCAGATTTTATATGCTTCCCTTTCGCAGATCGCAGATTTTTGAAAATTTAGCAATTCCTGCGGGTTCTTGCAGAGAGCATTGTCATCTCAAATGCTTATAGGGAGACCGGAATTATTAGGAGCAAAAAGAAAAAGCACTTGTAACTATAAATAGGTTACAAGCACTCGATATAAAATTTTATTTCGATGGTGGGCCGTGAAGGACTCGAACCTTCAACCGCCTGATTAAGAGTCAGATGCTCTGCCAAATTGAGCTAACGGCCCAGACTGGAAGATGGAAAGATCTGCTAGCGATCTATCTTCCATCTTCAACTTTCCGATTTCAAAGATATTGGCACGCCCGGAGGGACTTGAACCCCCAACAGGTGGATCCGAAGTCCACTGCTCTATCCAATTGAGCTACGGGCGCATGTATGGGGTGAGCGAGGGGACTTGAACCCCCAACAACTGGAGCCACAGTCCAGTGCTCTAACCGATTGAGCTACGCCCACCATTCGATAACTGGCGCGCCTGGCAGGACTCGAACCTGCAACCTACTGCTTAGAAGGCAGTTGCTCTATCCATTGAGCCACAGGCGCCTAGTCCATATGGAGCGGGAGACGGGGGTCGAACCCGTAACACCCAGCTTGGAAGGCTGGTACTCTGCCAATTGAGTTACTCCCGCATCTTGACCTACTCCCGATCCCCTGAGTGGAGATGGGCAGATGATACAACGAAACCATTATATAGTATAAGGTAAACACACGAAATTGTCAAGTATTTCTTAGCAAATCAATCCTCTAGTCTTCAAGCCATATTCTATAATTATGGTCGGGGTGCCCAGATTTGAACTGGGGACCTCCTGCTCCCAAGGCAGGCGCGCTAACCAGGCTGCGCTACACCCCGTCTGCTCCTATATAGTATACAATAAAATCCTGAATTAGTCAAGACCTTCACTCCTGTTTTTCAAAATTTTTCGGGGGAGATAAGGAGGTGATAAAACTGAAACTTTTCCTCTTCGAGAGCGTAATAGAGATAAAGCAATAACTGAAGAGGAAAAATAGGATGAGATTCAAAACAACTCTTTACTTAACTCTATTATTTATATTCCAGTTGCTATTCCCCAATTCAGGGGAAGGAGGAGCAGAAGCTAAGCTCATTCGCTGGGGAGAGGATGTAGATCTTCTAAAGGATCAAATTGCTGAGGAGATAGTAATCATAGGTGGCGATGCGCTTATAGGCGGGGAGGTAAGGAAAAATGTGGTAGTTATCGGAGGTGATATTACTCTCAAATCCACCTCTGTAGTGGAGGGAGATGTGGTCGATGTGGGAGGAAGCATCGAGAGGGAGGAAGGAGCTCAGATCAAGGGAGAGGAGATCAGTTTGAGTGCCATTAGATTGGAGTTCCTCAAATCCTTATCCAAGATATCGATGGATATGAAGGGGTCATGGGGCTGGCTTCGTCTAATTTGGTTGTTAGGGGTGGCTATTATAACTGTTATCCTAATCCTTGCTCTACCTCGACCGGTGGAGGATACTTTACAAGCTTTAAGTCGCGATCCTCTAAGGGCGTTCTTAGTTGGATTGATCGCTTTTGTTGCCCTAATTCCCTTGACGATTCTGCTTCTGCTCTCTCTAATAGGAATACCCTTGATCCCTTTACTATTCCTTGTTATCTTCGGGTTGAGTATCTTCGGTATAGCCAGTGTCAGCCTCCTGATCGGTAGAAGGATAAGGATAGCTTTTAATATCGAACGGTTATCCTCGGCTTGGGAGGTGCTAATAGGATTAGCTCTTATCTATTTTCTTCAGATAATACCCCTTATAGGATGGATAGTCTATTTTCTCATCAGCCTTCTGGGAGTAGGCGGAATCATAACTATTATTCTAGAGAGAAAAGGAGGGATTCAAAAGCAGGTTTTATGATAACCTTGAGAGGTTAAATTCGGAATACTTTGTAAACCTTGTCAGGCTTTCTTGTAAAAAGCCCGATTTTTTTGTTTGAATATTGACTCTTAAAGCTACCTTATGATATAATATAAGGCAGTATAAACAATATGGAAGTATTTCTCAGTCGTAATTGAGACAGATGGGAAAATCATCGCTCTCAGACTATATTGGCTACTCCCTGATACTTTACTGGATGTCTTTACGCTTGGGGAAGGAGAGAGTGAAGTCGATTGAAGGGGATCTTACTTTAAGGAGGGAGCTAGGTGAGAATCGCCAGAAGGTTGATCTGGGCTGATTGTGTTATATTCTCGTTATCGATGCCCATTGCAGTTTATTTCTATATCTTGAATTTCGAACTGACCCCAATTCAGCAGATCTTTGTCATTATCGCCGCGATAATAGGTAGTTTTATCTTAATAGCCATCGATTATCTCATTAATAGAGCCTTGAGCCTTCGCCCTCAAAGGATACTAGGTGCTTTATCTAGGGGAGAAGAGATAACCTCTGAAGAGAGTGCGATAGTTCATAGGTTTATCTTAAGCTATCCTCTAATTTTTTCTCTATTCGCTTTTCTCAGAACGGTGACTCTAGGGAATATAATTTATCTTCTGCTCAAGGTAGTCTTGGATATATCCCTAGAAGATATTGTTCCTGTTGAGGCAGGTTTTTTCATATTCGGAATTATGGTAGCCTTCCTCAACATTGTATTCTACAGCCTAAGGCTTCAACCTATTGCAGAAACTTTGGCTGGCTATGGGATGAAGTTAATTGGTGGAGAGAAAACACCTCGGTATATAGTCGGTAGTAGGTTTGTATTAATATTATTATTCTTAGTATCAATGTTAGTTCCCATCTCTTTAAATGCTATAACTTCCAATTATCATATCGATCGGCTTTTGAGAAATAGACTTATCGAGAGGGCAGAAATTGCCAGAGAAGTATTAAGTGAGCTCGACGGAAGAGTAGAGATGGGGGAGATGTCTCTTGCTTCCGCTAAGGAGCTAGCCAAGATCAGATTGGTCGGCCATTCCAAAGCTGAGGGGAGGGAGGTTTCTCTGGAGAATAGGGTTGGTGATACTGGTTTTTCCTTCATTATTGATATGCAAGGGAAATTGATCGCTCATCCTACCAAAGAGGGAGAAATTATCGTGGGGAAACTTCTTCAGGAGATGCCTACTCTTAAGGATAATTGGTTAAAATATATTGATAGGGATAGAAACCCTCCCCGGAGACGATTGGTTGCTTATCGTTATTATCCCTCCTGGGACTGGATAGTCGCTTATGAAGGAGATATTCAAGAGATGAATGCAGAGACATCGGGCATTAAGCTGTCTTCGCTGCTCATGGTTCTCTTAGGAGTAGGATCGATGTCCGCGATAGCTTATGCCTATGCCTCGATATTATCCTTAAATATGATCCGTTTAATTACAGTTGCTCAAAATATCTCGGAAGGAGATCTTAGAGTTGAGATCCCCTTAGCCTCTATGAATCAGAGGGAGATGCTAGTCCTTTATGAAGCGACGAGTAGGATCAGGGATAGTTTGAGTCGGATAGTCCGTCAGATCAATTCCTCCTCCAGCCAAGTGGCTGATACCGCGGATGAACTGTCGGGTAGTAGTCAGAAGATATCGGAGGAGGAAGAGGATATATCGGAATCCATCCAGCAGATAGCTTCTGGCGTTAGTCAGCAATTCACTGAGGCCGCAAAGGTGGCTTCCTTCTCCTCCGAGGTGGTTGAGGCCGCAAATCAAGTTTTGGGGAGCGCCGAGCATTCGGAACGGGTCGCTAATGACATAGCTGAAATTGCCTCTCAGGGGGAAAGTCTAGCCTCGGAAGCATTGATGCGTATTAATGCGATCTCAACAGCAAGTTCATCTACAGTCGAGGCAGTTGGGGAGTTAGATGAGAGATCGAGGATGATCGGGAAGATCGTGGAAGCGATATCGAATATCTCTAAACAAACGAATATGCTAGCGCTGAATGCCGCGATCGAGGCAGCTCGAGCAGGGGAAGCTGGACGGGGCTTCGCGGTTGTCGCTGAAGAGGTGGGAAATCTCTCCAAGCGAACGAGTAAAGCTCTGACTGAGATAAATGACTTGATCGAGGAGATTCAAGTGGCTATAGCTAGAACTGTAGGTGAGGCGGAAAGAGTTTCAGAGGAGGTCGCAATCAGTCAACAGGTGATCAACGAAGCTAGTAATTCTCTCCAAAATATAGCTGAGCAGGTAGAAGGAGCGGTATCTGCTGGACATATCATCTCCACTGCCGCTAAATCTCAACAAGATGATATGGAGCAGTTATCTGCTTCCCTGAAGTCGATGGCCACATTAGCCGAGGCGAATGCCGCCGAATCTCAGGAAGCTTCAGCCTCCTTAGGGAGACAGACTAGCGCTCTCTTCGAGATGGCTTCCTCCGCTCAGAAACTCGCTGAGATGGCTGACGAATTGAGGAAGACTATAGAGAAGTTTAAGATTTGATATAGCCGTGAAAAATCAGAAAAATTTTTCTTAATCGAGAGGTGATTCAACACTTGGAAGAAAGAGGTGGGGGATAACCCTGTTTTGGCTGTTGGTGATTTGAATGTAAGGTAGTTGATCTAAAAAGGACAATAAATCATTGACAACTCGCTATAATTCTGGTAGAATATATTCGGAAGATTCGCATTCGTCTCGTATACTCTCATCGCCGAAAGATGTTGATTACGAGCGAAAGTGTGCCTAGGGTTCCGCCTATATTTATAGGGACAGGTCCGAGCGGCATTTGGTTATGAATTATGCTTACCTAAATCAATTTATTATGTGAGCATCGCTATGTATTACACCGAAGGGATAAAAGCCCAGGCGGGTAAGTTTCGCTTATGAGAAGCTCAACTCTACGCTGACTTACCTCCGAGGCTTTATTTTTTTAGATGACTTTTTTAAGAAAAAGGGGAGAGGAAGATAGATGAAAGTTCTCGTTATCGGTGGAGGAGGAAGAGAACACTGTTTAGTATGGAAAATCGGTCAAAGTTCTCGTGTCTCCAGCATCTATTGCGCTCCTGGAAATGCAGGCATATCTCAGATAGCTGAGTGCGTGGATATAAGGGCTTCCGATATAGAAGGGATCATCAAATTTGCAAAAGATAAATCTATCGACCTAACTTTAGTTGGTCCTGAAGTTCCTCTAGTCGAGGGGATAGTAGATCGCTTTCAAGGGGAAGGATTGAGGATCTTCGGTCCTTCCAAGAGGGCGGCGATGATAGAGGGAAGCAAGGTGTGGGCTAAGGAGCTTATGCGGAAATATGGGATTCCTACCGCTGATTATAGGATATTCTCCTCTCCCGAGGAAGCGAAGAAATATATTGAAGATAGAGATGATCCAGTAGTAGTGAAGGTTGATGGTTTAGCCGCTGGCAAAGGCGCCATCGTAGCTCACAATAAGGATATCGCACTCGAAGCTATAGACCGAATTATGGTGGATAGAGCTTTTGGGAGAGCTGGAGATAGGGTAGTCGTTGAGGAGCTATTAAAGGGAGAGGAGGCTTCAGTCCTAGCTTTCACCGATGGTTCGAGTATACTCCCGATGATCGCCGCTCAAGATCACAAGCAAGTCTTCGCTGGCGATAGGGGACCTAATACTGGAGGGATGGGAGCTTATGCCCCTGCTCCGCTAGTTACGGAAGAATTGCATTATCAGATAGCTTGTGATATCCTCCTGCCGATCATTAAGGCCTTAGCTAGCGAAGGAGCGCCGTATAAAGGAGTTCTCTACACAGGCTTGATGATCAAGGATGGCAAAGCTAAAGTTCTGGAGTTCAACGCTCGCTTCGGAGACCCTGAGACTCAAGTTATCTTGCCGCTTCTGAATAATGATTTGATAGATATTATAGAGGCTATTGAGAAGGAGAGATTGGAGGAGATAAAGCTTGATTGGAAGGATAAGAAAGCGATCTGCGTAGTGCTAGCTTCAGGAGGATATCCGGGAGACTATGTTAAGGGCAAAGTTATAAATGGATTGGATAGATTCACAGATGAGGTGTTAATATTCCATGCGGGAACTGCCTTTAAAAATAGAGGAGGAGATTCTTCCCTCAGTAAGGGTGGAGATATAATAACTGCTGGAGGGCGAGTATTAGATGTAGTCGCTCTGGGCGATAGTTATCAGAAAGCTATGGAGCGAGTTTATGAGAACGTGGCTAAGATCGACTTTGAGGATGTGTATTACCGCAAGGATATCGGAGCGAAAGCTCTTAGATATAGATGAGGAGGAATGAGATGTCCAAACCGCTGGTCAGCATCGTTATGGGAAGCGATTCCGATCTCGATATAATGCAGGAGGCCGCGAGTATCCTAGATGAGCTTCGGATAGGATATGAGTTGACGATAACTTCTGCACATCGCACTCCAGAGAGGACCTTCAAATATGCCTCTGCTGTTGAAGAGAGGGGGTTGGAGGTGATCATAGCTGGAGCTGGAGGGGCGGCTCATCTCCCTGGGGTTATCGCCGCTCTGACGACCATACCAGTGATCGGAGTTCCTATGCCCACCAAGGCTCTGAATGGAGTGGACTCCTTATACTCTATAGTTCAGATGCCCAGCGGAGTCCCAGTAGCCACTATGGCTATCGGCAGATCAGGAGCGAAAAATGCGGCTCTCTTAGCCGGGGCTATCTTAGGATTGAAGTATCCTGCGATCAAGGAGAAGTTGAAGAAGTATAGAGAGGATTTAAAGAACGAGGTAGAAAGAAAAGCGGATCTATTGAGTAGAAATTCACTATAGATAAACCGGGAGGTTAAAATTGGATAAGGTTCAACTAGTTTATGAAGGGAAGGCTAAGATCGTCTATTCGACTGAGGATCCTGATAAGTTGATAATAGAGTTTAAGGATGATGCTACCGCCTTCGATGGGGTTAAGAAGGCGAAGATAGCTAATAAGGGTTATTACAATGCGCAAATATCGGCGACTCTCTTTAAGTTCTTGGAGGATAGCGATATCCCGACTCACTTCATCAAGCTTATCAGCGACAGAGATATGTTGACGTGGAAGCTCAAGATATTGCTGGTGGAAGTAGTGATGAGAAACGTAGTCGCGGGGAGTCTATCCAAGAGATTGGGGTTGGAGGAAGGCACTGCTTTAAGCGAACCGATTCTGGAGTTCTATTATAAGAGCGATGAGTTGCATGATCCGATGATTAATGAATACCATATCAAAGCCCTCAATCTTGCTACACCTGAGATGATGAAACAAGTCGCCGAATTAAGTTTTGCCATTAATGATAAGCTGAAAGATAGATTCGATCAAGCGGGCTTAAGATTGATAGATTTCAAACTGGAGTTTGGCGTCTTCAAAGATAAGGTTATCTTAGGAGATGAGATATCGCCCGATACCTGTCGCTTTTGGGATAAGGAAACGAACGAGAAGTTAGATAAAGATCGCTTCCGCCGAGATCTAGGGCGAATAGAGGAGGCTTACGAGGAAGTCTATAAGAGGGTTGTATTAGATGAGTACTCTCCGTGACTGAAAATCAGGAGCTTTCTTTTGATCACTTTGTGAACGAGGAAGGGAGAACATATATGTGGAAAGCTAAAGTGCATATAACGTTGAAGAAGAGCGTTTTGGATCCACAGGGTAAGACCATCCAGCATGCTTTAACATCTTTGGGATATGATAAACTAAAAGAGGTGAGGATGGGTAAGTATGCAGAATTGATGCTTGATGCGGACTCCCAGGAGGAGGCTGAGAAACAGATCGAGGAGATGTGTGAGCGTCTGTTAGCTAATCCAGTTATCGAGGATTGGACGATTGAGGTGGAGTCTGCATAGACCTTAATGTTTCAGGAGACAGGAGTGAACTATGAAATTTGGAGTAGTTATATTCCCCGGTTCAAATTGCGATCGAGATGTTTATCACGTTATAAAGGATGTTCTCAAACAGCCCGTAGAATATATCTGGCATAAGGACGAGAAGTTAGATAGTTATGATTGTCTAGTTCTACCTGGTGGTTTTTCTTACGGAGATTATCTTCGGGCTGGAGCTATCGCTAGATTCTCTCCAGTGATGAAGGCTGTGGAGAGATTCGCCAGGGAGGGGGGATTGGTCCTGGGGATATGCAATGGCTTTCAGATCTTGCTCGAGGCAGGACTTCTGCCTGGCGCTATGTTACAGAATAGAGATCTACACTTCATCTGTAAGTATGTTAATATAAGGGTGGAGAGCGTCAATTCTCCATTTTCTTGTGCTTGTTCCGAAGGGCAAGTATTGAGGATCCCTATCGCTCACCAAGAGGGGCAATATTATGCTGATGAGGAAACCCTTCAAGGATTGATAGATAACGATCAGGTTATCTTCAGATATTGTGAGGCAGATGGCAGAGTGACTCTCAGGTCCAATCCTAACGGCGCCCTATATAATATCGCGGGTATCTGCAATCAAGAGAGAAACGTATTAGGAATTATGCCTCATCCAGAGCGATGTGCAGAAAAGTTATTAGGATCTAGTGATGGTTCGCTGATATTTGAATCTGTTTTCAGCTCTTCTCCTTAATAGCTTTTAAGTAATTTCAAAAAAGTTTCAAGGAGAATCGTTCGAATCACCCTCCCCTAAGCCCCTCCCATCAAGGGAGGGGAAATAAAGAGAGCAGGCTTATCTCAGTGTTCCCTCTCCCCTCGTGGGAGAGGGCTAGGGTGAGGGGGAATCATATAAGAGGAGGATTCGAGAATTGGAAGAAATTCCCATCACCGAAAGGGTGATCTTAGAACATAATCTAACGCTTTCAGAATATGAGGAGATCAAGAGGATACTGAATCGAGAGCCCAATTTCACTGAGTTGGGGATCTTTTCCGTTATGTGGTCCGAACATTGCAGTTATAAAAGCTCTCGCCCTTTACTCAAGCTATTTCCTACCGAGGGGGAACGCATCTTGCAGGGACCAGGGGAGAACGCGGGAGTTATAGATATCGGAGATGGACTGGCGGTGGTGATGAAGATCGAGTCGCACAATCATCCCTCTTATATCGAGCCCTATCAAGGAGCGGCGACTGGAGTGGGAGGGATCATACGTGATATCTTCACGATGGGGGCTCGTCCTATAGCTGGGCTTAACTCTCTGCGATTTGGACCTCTTGATGAACCTAAGAATAGATATTTATTCTCTCGGGTTGTAGCGGGAATCGCTGGATATGCTAACTGTTTAGGTTTGCCAACCGTCGCTGGGGAGGTGAACTTCTCCGATTCTTATAACGGCAATCCCCTAGTAAATGTGATGTGCGTGGGATTGGTGAAGAAGGATCGAATCTTCAAGGGGAGGGCGGGAGGAGTGGGAAACTCCGTTATGTATGTTGGAGCTAGAACCGGTCGAGATGGGATTCACGGGGCGACCATGGCCTCCGAGGAGTTCGGTGAAGGATCGGAGGAGAGACGTCCAACTGTGCAAGTGGGTGATCCCTTCACGGAAAAGGTTTTAATCGAAGCCTGCCTAGAGGTGTTGGAGAAGGATTGTATAGTCGGTATTCAAGATATGGGAGCGGCAGGATTAACTTGTTCCTCCTGTGAAATGGCGAGCAGAGGCGATTGTGGAATCGAGATCGATCTTTCCTTAGTGCCTCGAAGGGAGGAGGGAATGATTCCTTACGAGATAATGCTCTCTGAATCGCAGGAGCGAATGTTGATGGTTGTGCAGAAGGGACGAGAGGAGGAGGTAAAAGAGGTCTTCGCCAAGTGGGATCTTCAAGCGGTCGTGATCGGCAGGGTTACCAACGATAAGATGCTACGCGTCAAGGACGGGGGAAGGACCGTCGCTGAGATGCCAGCCAAATCTTTAGCTGACGATGCTCCGTTCTATAATCGTCCTTCCACAAAGCCGGCTTATATAGATAAAGTCCAGAGACTTGATATCTTTATCCCGGAGCCAGCGGATTATAATGAGGTATTGCTGAAGCTCATATCCTCTCCGAACATAGCCAGCAAGAGTTGGGTATATGAGCAATATGATAATATGGTGCAGACGAATACGGTGGAAGGACCTGGGGCTGAAGCCGCGGTAGTTAGAGTCAAGGGAACTAAGAAGGCTCTGGGGTTGACCACTGATGGAAATGGAAGATATTGTTACCTCGATCCCCATCTGGGGGGGCAGATCGCGGTCGCGGAGGCGGCTAGGAATCTCTCCTGCACAGGTGCGACTCCTATAGCAGTTACCGATTGTCTCAACTTCGGCAATCCTGAGAAGCCAGAGTCCTTTTGGCAATTTGAAGGGGTAGTTAAAGGGATCAGTCTCGCTTGTGAGAAGTTCGCCACCCCGATTGTAGGGGGTAATGTCAGCTTTTATAACGAGACCGAAGGAGAGGCGATATATCCGACTCCCGTGATCGGAATGCTGGGGCTGATCGAAGATATAGAGCATCGCTGTTATAACGCGTTCGAGCAGGAAGGAGATATAGTAGTCCTTCTAGGAGAGACGAAGGAGGAATTGGGGGGGAGCGAGTACTTAGAGCGAATCCATTCCCTAGTTAAAGGAAAACCTCCCAAGTTGGATATCGATCTGGAACTAAGGGTCCAAGCGTGTTGTCGAGAGGCTATTGCGAATGATCTTCTCAACTCAGCTTGCGATTGCTCGGAGGGAGGGCTAGCGATTGCGATCGCAGAGAGTTGTATCAGAGGAGATAGGGGAGCCAAGATCGAACTATCAACCGACTCTATCCGAAAGGATGCGCTTCTATTCGGGGAGTCGCAGAGCAGGATAGTAGTCTCATTATCATCAGAGAAATTAGAATCTCTTATTGAATTAGCGAGGAAACATGATATCTCCTTAGAAGTTATAGGAAGAATCGAAGGGGATAGTTTAAATATAGATTCATTGGTGGATATACCAGTCAGGGAATTGACTGAGAAGTGGGGAGGAGTTATAAAATGCCTGATGGAAATATGAGGTTTATAGCGGATAAACCGGAGGCGGAATGCGGCATCTTCGGGATATACAACAGGGGAGAAGATGTCGCAGAATTGATCTATCTCGGCCTCTTCTCCCTCCAACATCGAGGGCAGGAGAGCGCTGGCATAGCGGTATCTGACGGACGACAGATCAGGATGCATAAGGGGATGGGATTAGTATCCACGGTATTTCCCCCTGAGCAGTTAAAAGACTTGCCTGGCTCTATCGGTATCGGTCATGTTCGCTACTCCACAACTGGGTCGAATTATATCGATAATGCCCAACCGATCTCTGTCAAGCAACTCAGGAGATCTATCGCCCTAGCGCATAATGGAAATCTTATAAATGCTAACCAGTTGCGCTGGAATCTGGAAGAGCAGGGGGCGATCTTTCAGTCAACCTCCGATAGCGAGGTGATAATGCATCTTCTAACTAACTCAAGGGAGGAGACGATCGAGGGGGCTTTGACGGAATGTATGTCGATCCTCAGAGGGGCTTATTCCCTGGTCTTGATAACGGAGAGGAAGCTCATTGGGATTCGCGATCCCCTGGGTATAAGGCCCCTCTGTCTGGGGAAGAAAGGGGAAAGTTATATCCTAGCTTCGGAGACCTGCTCGCTCGATATAATGGATGCGCAGTTCGTCAGAGAAGTAGAGCCTGGGGAGATGGTGATCATTGATGAAGGAGGTTTGCATTCGATTCCGAACCCAGATCGCAGAAAGCAGGCTTTTTGTATCTTCGAGTTCGTTT
>CAZSTA010000112.1:0-11558 GCA_964609495.1 uncultured bacterium
CTTGGACATAACTATATCATTATATACTGTTATTGTCAAGTATCAATGAGTAGCTATTCGATAGTTTAATCTCAATATGAATATCACTGCGTATTGACATATAGGCTATGAGATGATATAATAAACTAAACCATAAAGCTAGAGAGGAGATAATATGGAACTAAAAACAGTCGAAATCGAAAAGCCTGAGGAGATGAATTTCATCCTTGGGCAATCGCATTTTATTAAGACCGTGGAGGATATCCATGAAGCTTTAGTAAACTGTGTTCCTGGTATAAAGTTCGGCCTAGCCTTCTGCGAATCCTCAGGACCATGCTTAGTTAGATTCAGCGGGACTGATGAGGAGCTTACGGAATTAGCTAAGAAGAACGCCTATTCTATAGCGGCAGGACATACCTTTATAATCTTCTTAGGAAATGCTTATCCCGTAAATGTATTAAATGCGGTGAAAAATGTGCCTGAGGTATGTGGTATCTATTGTGCGACTGCTAATGAAGTGGAAGTTGTAATCGCTGAGACGGAGCACGGAAGGGGGGTCTTAGGAGTAATAGATGGAATGAAGTCGAAGGGGATAGAGACTCAAGAGGATATTGAGGCTAGAAAAGATCTTCTGCGTTCGATAGGATATAAGTTGTAAAACCAGAAAGCCATCTAAGAAAAAGAGAGCTGAGATGACTAGGTAGAAACCACATCGCAATTAAGAAAGGAGATAGAGCAGTGATTCAATCCGAATTGCTAAAGAGAATGACGGAGGAGGTAAATAAGATCCCGATAGTCGATACTCACGAACATTTGATGTCTGAGGAGGAAAGATTAAAATCTAAGATCGATTTCTTCTATTTCTTCTCTCATTATGCCTCTTCTGATCTCGTTTCAGCAGGAATGTCGCAGGAGGTGTTGGAGGAGATTCGCAATCCAGATAATCCTTTGGAGGAGCGATGGGAGAAGTTCAAACCTTATTGGGAGGATATGAAGAATACCGCATATGGACGAGCGCTTCTCATCGCCGCCAAGGATCTATTCGATGTAGTTGGGATAAACGATTCTACTTGGAGGGAGTTGAGCGAGAAGGTAACCGAGTCGAATAAGAAGGGTTGGTATAGATATGTCTTGAAGGAGAGGGGCAAGATCAGAGTATCGATCTACGATGCTGGTAAAACCTATGCTCAGGTCGATCCAGATTTCTTCGCTCCAGTGATGCGTTTCGATCAATTCGTGACTGCTCGAACCAGAGAAGAGCTTAACGAGTTGGAGAAGCACACAGGTTGTGCTATCCATTCTCTCGATGATATGTTGACCGCTTTAGATAAGGATTTCGAGCGGGTAGTAAAAGAGGGGATAGTAGGGATTAAGACTGGTTTAGCATATCAGCGAATCTTGCGCTACGATAAAGTCCCTCGCTATTCTGCTGAGAGGTTATTCGATCGCATCTTCACTCATTTAGGAGAGGGAATATCATGGCAGGAGGCTAAACCCCTACAGGACTTCATAATGCATCAGGTGATCCAGCGAGCTATAGCCTATGGATTGCCGATCCAAATTCATACTGGTTTGCAGGAGGGAAACGGTAATATCATAACTAACTCCAATCCCACTAACCTGATCAATCTCTTCTTCGATTATAAGGAAGCCAAGTTCGATATCTTTCACGGAAGCTATCCTTACCAGGGAGAGTTAGCGGTCTTAGCTAAGAACTTCCCCAATGTTTATGTTGATATGTGTTGGCTTCACGTTATTTCTCCGAGCGTATCCAGAAGGGCTTTGCATGATTGGATCGAGACCGTTCCGGGGAATAAAATCTTTGGTTTTGGGGGCGATTATATCTTTGTTGAGGGAGCTTATGCTCACTCTCGGATGGCTCGACAAGGGATAGCTAGGGTGCTAGCGGAGAAGATCGAGGAAGGATATTTGGAGGAGGAAGAAGCCCTGCCACTGGCTAAGAAACTTCTGCACGATAATGCTGCGAAGCTCTTTAAGCTCGAAAAATAAATTGTGTTTATGAAGATCCTGGGGCTGTCGGATCTTCAAGTCGGATCCGACAGCCAACCCCTTTAAATTCCCTAATCTCTACGGAAGGAAGATGAGATATGTCAAGGCTAAGCATTAGGTTTAAGATTATTTTGGCGATAAGTGTAATATCAATTATCTTTGCCGGTATCTATATAATGATACAAGCAGTAAGTGAGATGCAAATAATAGAGTTTTATGTTCGATTCGGGGTAGGGATTCTCATCCTTATATTAATATCATCCTTAGCAACAATATGGCAGATTTCCTCTGTTCACAGATTTATGATTCAGGTTAAAAAGGGAGATAAAGATATAGATCCCGATCTGGCACTGAGGGCTAGAACTCAAGCTGTTTCCTTCCCTTTCAAGATATTTATCCTTATATCAATCTTAGGATTGATTATGGGTATTATAGCAATATTTATTTTATTTCGTCGCTATATTTCTCCGGGTATTAGCCCCAGTGGTCTTATCTCTAGCATCACTTTCGAGATAGTGATTATAATCACACTAGCTCTCTTTGTGTCCCTTCTTGCTCGCCGCATCCTTCTGCCGGTGATGGAGCTCACTGCTCCTTATGGAATCGCGGAGAAGGGCTTCCGCGTGAGCTTACGTTTCAAACTGATCCTCTCGATCTTTTGCTTGATCTTTATAATAATATTTAGCTTTTACTCTATATCACTTCCTCAAATTCACTATTTTCACAGAGATACAACCTTAAAGTTTGGTATGAGCGTGATAAATAATGTGCTCAAATACTATCAGACTATTGAAGGTAGCGAAGGGAAGATAAGAGAGGAAAAACTCAGGGATTATTTGAAAGAAGAGAATTTAGAATTTGGAGAAGGAGGGTATATGACCCTTCTGGATAGGAGGGGGAAGCTAGTAAGAGGGGATAAGAGTATATCTTTTAACCTAGTAGGAAAGAGCGGTATTTTCACAAGTAATGATGATAAAACCTGGGTGATTTACCAACTTCTTCCCAATAGTAGCGATCGTTATTTAGCTATAGTATATCCCCCTAAGGAGTTGGCAGAGAATAGGCGTAAAATGGCTACTATGTTGGGTATCCTCACTCTAATAATGCTCATAATTGCCACATCTTTGAGTATCCTGATAACTGATGATATCTCCATCCCTTTGCGTAAATTGATCAATACCGCAGATGCTATATCTAAGGGAGAGTTGCGTCAAAAAGCCTTGGTCTTAACTAATGATGAGGTCGGAGATTTAGCTAGTGAATTGGATGAAATGAGGATGAACTTAAATAATCTAGTAATCGCTATGATCAACACCTCCAACGACGTCGCGGCTACCGCAGAGGAGCTTTCCGCTTCCAGTCAGCAGGTATCCGCTAGCATAGAGCAGGTTTCCTCCTCCATTCAGCAGATGGCAGAAGGGGCTAATCTCCAATCTGAGCAAATATCCTCTATTATGTCAACCTCAGAGACGGTATCTGAAGCCACTACGGAAGTAACCTCGGCAGCGCAGGAGGCGGAAGGGAGAGGTGAACAAATGGCAATTTCCGCCTCGGAGGGAAGGGAATCCTCTGAAGATGCGGCAAGAAGGATTGATGAGATATCCATTGCTACCGCGGATATGGTTGGGGTAGTGAGCGAGTTAAGAGAGGCTTCACAGCGCATTGGACTGATCGTTGAGGCGATAGGTGATATCGCCCGTCAGACGAATATGTTATCCTTTAATGCCTCAATTGAAGCCTCCCACGCAAGAGATTATGGTCGAGGATTCGCAGTTGTAGCCGAGCAAATTAGGAATCTCTCCCTCCAGACTAGGGAATCAATCGAAGATATCAGGACTCTGGTTGAGGGGGTCCAGCAATCAACGAAAAATACGATAGAGTCGATTGGTCGAGTAGCAGGGGAGATGAATAAAGGGCGAGGGGTAGTTGATTCGGCAGGAGAGAAGCTATACCAGATCGCCGATTCGATAGAGGCTAGCGCATCTCTAATGCAGAGTATCTTTAAAGCTGTGGCTTCTCAGAGACAACAGATAAATAACCTAGTTGATGCTATAAGAGGGGTGGCGGCGATAGCTGAGGAGAATGCAGCTAGTTCGGAGGAGATAATAGCGGCAGTTCAGGAGCAGACCGCTTCTATACAGGAGATGACTTCCTCTAGCCAGAGTTTAGCGAATCTAGCTGAGAAGATGAGAGATTTGATAGGAAGGTTTAAAGTGGATGAGAAGGGATAGTATCTAAGCTAAGTCTCCAGATGAGATGAAGGGGGGATGAAGATCGTGAAGAGATTGCATAAGCTAACCAGTAGCATAAGACAGGATAAGAACCTAACAGCTTCCAGTCGGCAAAGATCAGCCCTACCGACCTCCGTATTTTTCTTGGCTTTGATAATATTGGTTTTACAATCCTCTATTATGTGCGCACTGCCAGCGCCGCCTCAAGATTCGGGAAAAGTCTATTATGTTTCACCTTCAGGTAGCGACTCCGATCCTGGCACTGAGTCTCAGCCGTGGCGGACGATTCACAAGGCGGCTGAAGTAGTAGAAGCGGGGGACACGGTAATCATCAAGGACGGTGTTTATTCTGACGGGATTGAAATCACCAAAATCGGGACAGAGGCTGAACCTATCGTCTTCCGCGCCGAAGGCAGGGGGGCGATTATCGAAGGTAGCGGCGATAAACGAGATGCTTTCTTCATTAATGGTTTTGACATCAACGAAGAATGGTGGGAAGGTGGCGATATGTATATAGTGGTTGAGGGCTTGACCATCCAGAATGCTCAGCGAGCCGCTATTCGGATCAGTTGTGCCCACCATGTTACCATCCGCAACTGTATCTTGAAGGATAATGGGACCTGGGGTATCTTTACTGACTATTCTGATTACTCGCTTCTTGAGCGCAATGAATGCCGAGGCTCACGAGAGGAGCATGGTATATACGTCAGTAACAGCAGTGATTATCCTATAATAAGAGAAAATACCGTCTATGATAATGCTGGTTGTGGCATCCAAATAAATGCTGATCCAGCGATGGAAGAGGGCGATGGCATTACTACTGGCGCACTGGTCGAGAGGAATATCATCTACCGTAATGGTCAAAATGGTGGTGCCGCTATCAATCTGGCCTCGGTGCGCGATTCGATCATTAGAAATAACCTTATTTATAATAACTATGCGGGTGGCATTGCTGGCTGGGGTGATGGCAACGGGCCAGCCTGGGGTTGTAAAAATAACAAGATTTATAATAATACCATCTATTTTGCGAGTGGTGAGGGCCGTTGGGCAATCTCACTTAAAGAGGGCAGTAGCGGTTGTAACATCCGTAATAACATCCTTTGTGGTGGTCGTAGAGGTGCATTCGAGCATAGTAGCGATTCGCTAGTTGGACTGTCGATGGACTACAATGTGCTCTACAGCGCCGATCTCGATTCAGTCGTCACCAATGAAGATACGGACGTTTGGTATGCACTCAGCGAATGGCAGACCGCCTCTGGACAGGATAGCCATTCATTCACCGTCGGTCCAGAGGCGATTTTTGTCAATCATATAAAAGCTGATTTCCATCTGCGGACTGGTTCCCCTTGCATTGATGCAGGTGATCCAGCACCTGAGTATAACGATCCAGATGGCACTCGCAACGATATGGGCGCTTACGGCGGGTCATCTCAAGCTTCTATGTCCACACCTGTTAAGAAGAAAGGAGGTGAAATCTAATGGTGCAGGAGATTAATAAGATATCCAGGAGGCAGTTCCTAAAGATAATCGGTGCAGGAGCGCTGACGTTCGGATTATCCTCTCTATTCCTGGAGGGTTGCGACAACGCAGATGAAATCGTGCAGGGAATGCTTACTACTCTCATCAATGACTACCGACAGCAACATGGGCTTCCAGTGATCCCGGTTTCCTCGAAGCTAACGACCGTAGCAATAGAGCACGTTATGGATCTCGATCAATACCATCCCGAGAACAATTGTGGGGGTAACTTGCATAGCTGGTCAAGTCATGGGAGCTGGACAGGCGGCTGCTATGATGGCAACAACTCCTCGACTTGGAGTATTATGTGGGACAAACCTAAAGAGATCACCGGCTATCCGACTAACGGCTACGAGATTGCCCACTGGTCCAGTGGCAGTGCGACCCCGGAGGGCGCCTTGAACTCGTGGAAAAGTAGCCCTGCTCATAACGATGTTATCCTCAATCAAGGCGTATGGGCGAACTATCCGTGGAAGGCGCTAGGCGCGTGGGTCGTAGGAAATTATGCTTGTGCGTGGTTCGGTGAGACCCCGGATTAGGGGATGCATATAAGATTGAGGACTTGGGAAATATCGGATATCACTTCTGACTCCTCTACTTGAAGGAGAGAGAGAACTGAAGTGCAGATGAAGGGATTAATTCTTTCTCTCCTCAAAGGAGGAGTTAGGTATCGGAGTCCCAATTTTATATGCATTCGAGATAAGAGAAGCTCTTGATTTTAAACGATATTTGTGTTATATTTGATAATAGAGAATAATAGCATTTATCTTCATTAGGGGAGGAGGTGAAAAATCTAGTAAACGCAGGGGTTGATCTAAAAGTTGAGATCAATTCCTACGCATCAGAAGGTAATTTATAGGTAAGGAGGGCTATTCCGTGGAGAAATTATTGATAATAGATGAAAGCAAATGCACCGCATGCCGATTATGTGAATTGGCATGCTCGATGAAACACGAGGGAGAATTTAATCCAGTTAAATCCCGGATAAGCGTTGCGATATTCGGGGAAGAGGATTTCTACCTCCCGATGACCTGTATGCAATGTGAGGAGCCTTTTTGCGCGGAGATGTGCCCTACCAATGCTCTTGTCAGAGATGAGAAGACAGGTGGGATGGTATTAGTTGAGGAGCGATGTGTAGGGTGCAGAATGTGTATGATGGCTTGTCCCTTCGGCGCTATCAGTTACACTAGCGGAGAGAAGATAGTAATGCTATGTGACCTTTGTGATGGAGAGCCAGAATGCGTTATCTTTTGTCCTACAGGGGCTATAACTTATGAGAAGCTTGATACCTCGGCAATAGCTATGAGGAAGAAGATAGCTGGGAGGCTTCGTGATACCTATAAGAAGGAGGTGCAGTTATAATGTTCGCCTGGACTGGAAAGATCTTAAGAGTTGACCTTAGCTCGGGAAAGGTGAGCAAGGAGGATTTGAATAGGGAATGGGCTGAGGAGTTCATCGGTGCGAGGGGATTGGGTTCTAAGTATCTATTTGAGGAGATAGATCCCCAGGTTGATGCTCTCAGTCCTGATAATGAATTGATCTTCGCTACCGGTCCTTTAACTGGCACCTATGCAGTTACGGGGGGACGGTATAATGTGATAACTAAATCCCCTCTGACGGGGACGATCGCGGCTTCTAACTCGGGAGGACACTTCGGACCAGAGCTTAAATATGCTGGTTATGATATGATCATCATCGAGGGGAAGGCGAAGGAGCCGGTCTATCTGTGGATAAATGATGACAAGGTTGAGATACGGAGTGCCGAGGAGATATGGGGTAAGACTACCCATGAGGCTACCGATATGATCTTAGAGGAGACCGACGAGGAGGCTAAGGTATCCTGTATAGGTCCTGCTGGGGAGAAGCTATCCTTCATATCCTGCGTGATAAATGATAAGCATCGGGGTGCTGGACGCTCAGGGGTAGGAGCGGTGATGGGCTCTAAGAACCTGAAGGCTGTAGCAGTGAGAGGAACTGGAGGCATTAAGGTAGCTGATAAAGATAGATTCCGAGAGACAGTCCTAGAGATTACCAGAGATAAGATCAAAACTAATGAGACTACCTCAGAGAATTTGCCAAAATATGGCACCGCAGTTATGGTCAATTTGATCAATGAAGAAGGAGTCTTCCCAGCTCGTAACTTCCAAACAGGATTATTCCCCACTGCGGATAATATCAGTGGAGAGACTTTAGCCGAGACGCTTTTGACGAGGAAGAAAGCCTGCTTTGCCTGTCCGATCGCCTGTGGTCGTGCCTCGCGTGTTGTCTCGGGGAAATATAAGGGACAAGGAGAAGGACCGGAGTATGAGACTATATGGGCGCTCGGAGCTGATTGCGGAGTCGATAACTTCGAAGCGGTTGCTAAGGCTAACTATCTGTGCAACGAGTTGGGCCTCGATCCTATCTCCCTGGGATCTACGATCGCCTGCGCTATGGAATTATATGAGATGGGAGTTATAACTAAAAAGGATACCGGGGGATTGGAGTTCGAATTCGGTGATCCGGACGTAGTTATAGAGGCGGCTAGACTCGCTGGATATCGAGAAGGATTCGGTGATACCCTAGCTGATGGATCTTATAGATTAGGAGAAAAGTATGGACATCCCGAGCTCTCGATAAGCTCGAAGAAGCAGGAGTTCCCAGCTTACGATCCAAGGGGTATCCAGGGGCTCGGTCTCAATTTTGCAACCTCGAACCGCGGAGCTTGCCATGTTCGAGGATATACCGTAGCTGACGAGGTCCTAGGTGATGTAGATCGGTTCACCACTGAGGGTAAGGCTCAACTCGCTATAGATTCCCAGAATCGGACTTCGGCTGTTGATGCTGCTGGTATATGCTTATTCAGCACTTTTGCCATCGACGTTGAGGATATTTGCGCAATGATGAGTTCAGCTACAGGATTGGATTGGACGGTTGATTCCCTGCTCAAAGCGGGTGAGAGGATATGGAACTTGGAGAAGCTATTTAATCTAAAGGCCGGGTTGACCAAAGCTGATGATACTCTACCACCTAGAATGCTCGAGGAGGAGATGCCTGAGGGTCCCTCCAAAGGACACGTGGTTGGGCTTGAGGAGATGCTGACCGAATATTACAAGCTCCGAGGATGGGATGAGAAGGGAGTTCCTACTGAGGAGAAGTTGAAGGAGTTGAATTTAGTAGCTTAATATAATCTAGCACCTCATTCTCTCCCCCTTCTCCTCTGAGGAGAGGGTAGGGGATGAGGTGCAATATATATATAATTTTCAAACGCCAAAATGCACCTTTCTTGACGGATTTGATACCATAGCTTAAGAAGATGACACTGTAATGGGTGATGATTATGAAACAGGTGATAATAGGTAACTGTGCGGCCGGAGTCAGCGCCGCAGAGGTTATTAGAAGTGTTGATAGCCTTTGTGAAATTGTTATAATTTCCGATGAGGAATATTCTGCTTATTCTAGGGTTGCTACTCCCTATTATATAGCTAGTGAGATATCCGAGGATAATATCTTCTTTCACCAGAAGAGAGATTTTTATTCCGAACTCAACCTCAAGCCTATGCTTGGTCGGAAGGTGGCTAAAGTAGAGCCTGATGAAAATAGAATAATCTTCACCGATGGAGAGGAACTATCTTACGATAACTTATTAATCGCTACTGGAGCCTCGGCTAATATTCCCCCCATAAAGGGGATAGAGTTAGAAGGGGTATCGGTATTGCGCACTTTAGATGATGCTAAGAGGATCGCGAAGCGAGCTGAAGCGGGCAGAAAAGCGGTGACTATCGGGGGAGGGTTGGTTAGCTCATCCTCCGCTAAAGCTCTGGTTCCGAGGGGATTGAGGGTTACAATGGTAGTTACTTCAAGTCAGATCCTATCACAGGTGATGGATCCAGAAGGAGCATCTATAATTCAGCGTCATCTGGAGAGCAAGGGGATCGAGATAATAACTGGGGCTAATGTTACCGAGATAGTGGGGGATAAGGAAGTGGAAGGCGTTATCCTTGATAATGGAGATAAGATAGAATGTCAACTGGTGATCGTGGGTAAAGGAATGAGTCCTAATGTCGATCTGATAGAGGGAACTGAGATCGAGAAAGGTTATGGTGTCTTTGTCGATGAGCATCTGCGAACTAATATCCCTAATATCTATGCGGCTGGTGATATATGCGAGGTGTATGATATATCACGAGGAGAAAGATATATAAGTGCCATCTGGCCTAACGCGGTTAAACAGGGAAAGATAGCAGGATATAATATGGCTGGGGAGGAGAGACGCTATGAGGGCGGAATAAGGATGAACGCGGGAGATTTTCTCGGTTTATCCGTGATATCTGTGGGAATCACTAGGACTAGGAGGGACCCCTCTCTATCCACTCTAGAGGCGAGGAATAATGGTAGTTATCGAAAGGTGATATTGCGAGATAATCTTCTCGTGGGAGCAGTTCTTATCAGAGATATCAGAAGCGCGGGTTTTTTGCGCTCGCTGATCGAGAAGAGAGCGGATATATCGAGGATAAAGAAATCTCTGACCGATTTCAATTTCGGAGTTGCCAAAAGGTATAATTACATCTTAGGTGGAGTTCATAGCTAGTTGATTTTGCAATGATACAAAGAGAAGTTAATAGCTTTATAAAAGGAGAGGAGAGAGATGATGGCAAAACTAGCTATAAATGGTGGGGAGCCAGTTAGGACCAAGAAGTTTCCAGATTGGCCTATTCATAATGAAAGAGAAGTGGAATTAATCACTGAGGTAACCAGAAGTGGCAACTGGTCATTTAATGGTCCTAAGGAATTGGAGTTCGCCCAAAAATTCGCGGATTATTCGGGGGCTAAGTACGGGGAGTGCGTAGCCAACGGAACAACTGCGCTTGAGATCGCCATCAGAGCTTGCGGAGTGAAAGCGGGAGATGAGGTGATAGTCCCTGTGCTGACTTGGATAGCTACCGCTAGCTCCGCCTTGATGATCAACGCGATCCCGGTCTTCGTTGATATCGATCCCGAAACTTACTGTATCGATCCCAACAAGATAGAGGAGGCGATCACTGAAAAGACGAAGGTTATAATCCCAGTCCATCTCTACGGTTGTATGGCTGATATGGACAGCATAATGGAGATCGCCGAAAAGCATAATCTAGTGGTGATAGAGGATTGCTCTCATACTCATGGATCACGATGGAGAGATAGGGGAGCAGGCTCTATCGGAAATCTAGGGATCTTCAGCTTCCAGCAGAGCAAAGTTATGACCTGTGGGGAAGGAGGTATCATCCTCACTAGCGATAAGAGATTGACGGATCTGTGTTTCTCCTATAAGAACTGTGGCCGACTGCGAAACGAGGAGGAGGGAGGAGAGCGGGTGTTAGGCTGGAACTATCGTATAACTGAGTTCCAAGCGGCTATATTACTCGCTCAATTGGAGAGATTAGACGAGCAGGTCGATAAGCGCAATAAGAACGCGACATATCTGTCGGAGAGGTTAGCTGAGATAGATGGCATTCTTCCAATGAAGAGAAATCCTAATATTACCAGGCAATCTTATTATTATTATGTCTTCCGCTACCAAGCGGAGAAATTCGGAGGGAAACCGGTAACTCGCTTCCGCGAGGCTTTGAATGCTGAAGGGATCCCCTGTGGGGGAATCTATGATCCAGTTAATAAGAGTCCTTTATTTGCCCCTGACCCTAGAGATTATCCTCTACCTCCGGAGGTCTTCAAATATCGAGAGATGAGCTTCCCGATGGCGGAGAAGGCTAGCTATGAGGAAGCAGTCCTGCTCTATCATCCGATTCTCCTAGGAGAAAAGGAGGATATGGATGATATAGTCGAGGCGGTTAAGAAGATCAG
>CAZSTA010000113.1:0-11357 GCA_964609495.1 uncultured bacterium
GGGATAGGGTGAGGGGGAGAATCATATTCCCCAGCACAAAGTTTTACATGCTTCGGTTAAGAAAGCATATAAAAGAGATTGTGGGTCCGAAGAACAAGATGAAATTTAAAACCGCTACTCCGAATAAGTCAGCCTCACCTCATAGTTCCCCTCGGTTAGTCCAGCAAAATAAATATATCCATCTTCACCCTTTCTTATCTTAACAGTCTCCGTCTCCTCATCTACCTCTAAGCCATTCAATTCCAGCCTATAAGGCTTATCCTTAAGCTTAGGCACTGCCAGGGTGGTTTTTAACTCAGTGGGGACAGTAACTTCCATCCTAAAGGATTTATCCTCTTCTCCTCTCTCCCAGGATACCTCGATATCTCCTTTAGGAGTGGGAACTTTCCCCTTAGCCCATCTCAAATCCCCAACTCGAGGCTTTACCTCAAATTCGTTGAAGCCCGCTCTAGTAGGTATCACCCCTAAAACCCATTTGGGGAGGAGATAAGTAGGGCCTGCAGACCAGCCATGACAATAGCTCACTATCATTTGATCGAGGTAGGCAAAGGGAACAGTTACCTCGGAGGTCTGGCGATCGAACATCTCCCAAGTGGTAGTAGCTCCCCTTCTCATCATCTCTCCCCAATAATCTCGGATGAGATTTAACGCTTGAGTATCCTCCTTCTCCCCAAAGAGGAACTCTAAAATCATAGAATTAAAGAAGGGGGTCGAGGTGGGAGTTACCTTTTCCTCATCATAGATATAGTTGTGGATTCCAGACCATTTAGATTCCTCGGCGATGTTGTAGGCTATAGCTAAAGCATTAGTCTGTTGAGTCACGTGATTGCTCATCCCCTCCGAAGTGCGACAATCGACATATACTCCCAATTCCTCACTCCACAGGCGATCGTTGATAGCCCTCTTAACCTTATCAGCGGTGCTATCCCACTCCTTTGCCCTTTCTGATTCGCCCAATGCCTCGGCCATCCTCGCCGCACATCTTAGAGCTTCATAATATAGGCAATTCAAGGCGGTAACCTCATCCCGTTTGTCGATCTCAGCCCAATCGATGAAGCACCACCATCCCTCTCTATCCGCATTCCCTATTAATCCGTTCTCATCTAAGTTGGAAGCGAACCAATCCATAACTCCACCTAGGTTGGGATATAACTCGGCTACCAGCCCAGAATCTCCGCTGTAGTTGTAGTAGTCATTGAGAATTATCACCCAATAGGCACAGAAATCGGGCAGAAGATGACGATTTGCCTGAGGACCAGTTCCAGGTAACGCTCCATCCTCCCGCTGAATCCTAGCGATCTGACGCAGGCACTTAGCAACTATCCGGATATCTCCAAAAGCGTAATAGTCTGCTAAGCTCATCACTCGCATATCTCCCACCCACAGGGCTCTTTCCCTCCAGATAGAATCCTCATAATGATCCTGCGTTCCCAACAGAGTAGAGTATCTTCCCAACTGCCAGATATTGTCTAACTGCTCATCTGAACAGGAAAAATCACCTCTATACTCATAAGGATAGTGGATGAGATCTAAGGTTATAGATTCGACGAGAACTGGCTTGGGACAAGCATGGAAAGTGACCTGAAGATAGCGGAAAGCTCGCCGATCATAAGGCGACCATTCGGTGCTACCCGATCTCAAGACCAAGCGATCTACCGGTTTGGAGTAAAGGTCGAGCGATTCCCCATAGGAGAGCATAACGATCCCTTCCTCAGCATCTCTGATCTTCAACCTTATATATCCCACCACCTCTCGGCCAAAGTCCAATACTAGGGAAGGAAATGATCCAGGGCGAGTCGCATCTATTACCGCACAGCTTTCATTATCGGTTAACAGATTTTGGGTATAGCCGATCTTGCCTAAGTTATCATCGATTCTGAATACGCTCGCCGGTAGAATCTCGGTTGTTTGAAGGAATGGGATCTCTCGAGGTATAAGATTAGTCCAGGGCTCGACTGGAGGTGTCCCTAGAACCTCTGGTGCTAACCAATGGGAATCATCATATCCAGCCTCTTGCCATCCATATTCCTCCTTCCCAGCATAATAAAGCTCCCTATATCCAACCCAATTATTAAGTCGGGGGGTATTCTGATACCAGGAGGGAGATTGAAGTAGCTTCCAACTCTCATCCGATAATATCTCCATAGCCTCCCCATTAGCTAGCTCTATCTCTCCTTGAAAGAGAAATCCGCCCCTTCCCTGAGTCTGATCGATCACGCTCTCCGTGCCTTCCCCATAGTTATAACAGATAAGAGAGATAACGTTCTCTCCCTTCTTAAGATATGGAGCTAGATCGTATTCATCGTAATATTGCCAATGCGGATCGCAAGGAGAGGGACCGCGCCCGAGGTATTCGCCGTTCACATAGAGCTTATACTGATTACAAGCGGTGCAGTAGGCCTTAGCGCTTCTTAGATCAGCCTCTATATCTATCGTCTTCCGTCCATATAGATAAAAATTTTTCATATTATCCTTTTCAAGATGCCAAGTCCATTTTGCTTTCCATTTGTCCTTTTCAGGATGCCAAATCCATTTCGCCTTCCATTCGACTTCTCTAGGATTCATTAATAAATACCTCCTTTAACCATGATTCTATTAAGAATATGGCTTGAAGTTCAGGGATCTTCAACCACATTCCTACAAAATTGGACAATATTAACTAAATTGTGGCAACCACTCAGCTTCAGCCTCAAATAGCTCATCGACCATCGAGTGGACTTCATCAATGCTACAAACAGCCGCAGTGAGAGGATCTTGGAGAACCGCTTGGAATACCATCTCTTTGTCTCCCTCGAGTCCACCTATAACCGCCAGCTCTTGCACCGAGGAGTTGCTTCGGCACAGAGCCGCACATTGAGGTGGCAGATCGCCAACGTAGCATGGATGTATCCCCAGCCTATCAACGAAACAGGGAACTTCAACACAGGAATCCTCCTGCATATTGGTAATTAGACCGGTGTTACGAACATTGCCGTTGATGCGAGTAATACGACCGGTGACCTTGGCTTCTATTATATAAGAGCAGTATTCAGTTGATCTTGGAAGAAGCTTCGAGGGTTCTTCTGAGGATATCATTTTATTTATCTCCTCAAGATAGTGCTTGAGCGCTTCTTCACACATAGTGAGATATTCTCGGGTTTTACCAGTAAAGTCTCTTTTACCAGAGCCTTCGAACTCCTTCATTATATCGCCCTTGCGATACCAGGGGATATACTCCGAAAGATGACCGCTTGATTCAGTCATAAAGTAGCCAAAGTTTTTAAACATATGATATCTAAGCTTTTCATTACCTTCGGCGATTTTATCGGGGGATTCTTCGGCAAATTTGCGGATAAGAGGATAAGCATCCCGGCCCTTCCACCTATATTCTAAGAACCACGCCATATGATTGATCCCAGCACACCAGTAATCGATATCCTTCATATCAGCGCCTATATGTGAGGCTAACATTTCCGCGGTGTGCTGAACTCCATGGCATAATCCCACGAAGTTAGCTTTAGAGCTTTTGAAGACAGCCCAGGTATTCATCGCCATTGGATTGGAGTAGTTCAAGATGATAGCATCCTCTGGACAAGTCTCCTCAACATCCTTTGCCATGGAGATAAGCGCTGGGAAGGTGCGCAATCCTCTGAATATCCCTCCTGGGCAAAGGGTATCGCCTACACACTGATCAACTCCATACTTCATCGGGATCTCATAGTCCAGACGATAAGCATCAAGACCGCCAACCTGGATCACTATAACAACGAAGTTCGAGTCCTTGATCGCCTCCCTTTGGCTGGTGGTGGCTTTTATAGTGGCCGGAAGTTTCTCATCCTTGATCAGCTTTTTGGCAAGCCTCTCCGCTAGGGATAGACGCTCTGGATCGATATCCATCAGATGGAAGGTGCTATCCTGTAATTCTGGCACGCTTAGTATATCGTTCATCAAGCGCCGCATAAATACTACTGAACCAGCTCCAAGCATCGCTATTTTCGTCATAGATGTTTCTCCCTTCTCCTATTAGACTTTAATTACTGTAGAACGACGATATAGAGATCATCGCCTTCACTCAGATGAACACATCACCAGTATAACAAAATTAAAGCTCAGTGTCAAATGATGGGAGTAAAAAAACTCCTCGGGAGATGAGGAGTTTTAAGTGCTGTTTTAATCAGTTCAGAAAAGTTTCTTGGTGTTTTATCCGAGATATTCGAGATCAAATTATGCCTTGAACTCACGATTGGAAAACTAGAGATAGCAAATCATTTACTTGATCCTACTTAAATATAGAATGTATATGAGTGATCTAACTCCTCTCCTTTTCTCAACTCTCGATCCTCTTTACAGAGATCTTCCAGAGTGGTAGAGTCTAAAACTTCAGCTATCTTATCTCTAACTTTCATCCACAAGAGCCTCGCTACACAAATATCGGCTCTCTTACACTCGCCGTCCATATCCACGCAATAAACTGGAGCTATAGATCCTTCTACAACTCTAATGATATCTCCTATCCTGATATCGGAGGGAGGCTTATTCAAAAGATATCCTCCATTAGGTCCTCGCACACTGGTGATAAGACCAGCTCGACGCAATTTAACAAATAGTTGCTCGATATAGTGCAAGGAGATTTCTTGCCTCTCTGCTATGCTTTTAATGGATATAGGGCCTTGCCCATAATGGAGAGCTAAATCCAACATCCCTCGGACTCCATATCTTCCTTTAGTAGATAATCTCAATTTGCACCATCTCCTTAAAATACATAGTGTTCCTTGACAAATAGATTATGGAATTCCCCTCTCTACCAGATGAGGTAGAAAAGGGAACTTTTTTACCTTGAGTTTTGTTCGAGGCAAAAGTTCCCTTTTGAGAGAGGAAACTGTTTATCTCTCGATCGGTCTGATCTTCATCGGCTTGAACTTTATTCCTGAATCGACCGAAGGAATAAGCTTCACTGGCTCACATAGGAGGAATTCCCCACTCTGAATCCACTCCTTTAATGTACTAGCTATCTCCCTAGCTTTGGGATAACTGGAGAGAGAAGCAGTGGGGACTTCCTTGCCCTGAATCGTTATCTTTCCGCTCTTGAGTTGCCTATAATTCGCCTCTCCTAAACTTTCGGAGATGCCCTGCGGATAAGCATTGCTATAGTCTGTGATCTGAGCATATATATCCTCGTCCTTAACCGCAACATACTTCACCATCTCCTCATCGAGGATCGGGATCGGTATCCCCAGCCCTACAGTTAAAGTTACCCCATATCCTAGATAGCTAGTTCCTACCAGCCACTCGGGCTTCATCTGTTTCATATCACCAATTACCGCTATTGTTCCCGCCGAAGAGATCGGAACACCATTTTCCCCTCTCTCAGCGGTGGGATTATGCTGAGTGCCTTGCCAAGTTACATATCCTACTCCTCCACCTAAAAATATCTTGGTCCCCAAGCCGATACTACGATAAAAGGGATCATTCAGAAGGGGAGAAAGTTGTCCAGCGGTAGAATAGTTAGCGTTTCCCAAATTCGACTTTAGGATTCCCATATAGGTATAGATAGTCTTATCCGATAGGTTGACAGCTACATCGTAGTTCTGATAGCAGTTCCGCGGGTTATAGAGGATGGCCTCATTTAGATCCTTGATGTTAATCCAGGTCTCTAGTTCCTTGCGCGGGTAACAATCAGTTCCATAAGCGATAGCCTTCAACCTGATATCCTTGCCTGCTACCAGATCCTGGATTACGTGTCCTCCTCCATACCTGAACTCTCCAGGGAAGATCTTATTAGCAGGATCGCCCTCCTGAAGCTCCCCTGCTCCGATATAGACATCAACCGCGGCTATTCCAGAATAAGCACCCACATCATTCAACCAAGCCTTCTGAATCTTGATCTTTGGCTTAGGGTGTCCTACATTCAGGAAAGCCCCCGAAGAGCACATTGGCCCAAAGGTGCCAGTGGTAACTACATCCACCTCCTCGGCAGCTTTCTTCGTCCCCTTCTCCTCGACGATATCTATGATCTCCTCGGCGGTAACTACAACAGCTTCGCCCTTTCTGACTTTCTCATTTATCTCAGCGTAAGTTTTTGCCACTGCCCAATGCCTCCTTAAAAATAAGTGATTTACCTGCTTTTTTAACTTTACCTACCCTTTTAACCCTTAAGCGGCACATATCACTTACATCCATAGAGAACCACCCCCTTAAACTAGCATTCAATATTGGAAAGAGAAACGATCCCCATTTAATCAGATGGTTCTTGGAACAGATCGGTGCTCAGATACCTTTCCCCGGTATCGGGCAAGATAACTACCACGATCTTTCCCCTGCCTAATTTCCGAGCTACTTGAATAGCTGCCCAAGCCGCTGCTCCAGAGGAGATACCTACTAATAACCCCTCCTCCTTAGCTAAGCGACGAGAGGTAGCCGCAGCGTCTTCATCAGTAACCTGTATTATCTCATCCAAGATATCAACATTCAAAACCTTAGGAACGAAACCAGCACCTATCCCCTGAATCTTATGAGGACCAGGCTTCCCTCCAGAAAGTATCGGAGAATTGGCTGGCTCCACAGCAACTATTTTCGCCTTAACACCCTTTTCCCTCAGAATCTCCCCTACTCCAGTAATAGTCCCTCCAGTGCCTATTCCAGCTACAAAAGCATCAATATCAGTGCCTACCTGATCCAATATCTCCATCACCGTGGTCCTACGGTGAATTTCAGGATTAGCAGGATTCTTGAACTGCTGAGGCATAAAATAGCTAGGGTTATCAGATACTAGCTCTTCAGCCTTTTGCACAGCTCCGGACATTCCCCTATCGCCCGGCGTCAATACTATCTCCGCTCCGTAGGCTTCAAGCAGACTTCTCCTCTCTATAGTCATCGTATCTGGCATAGTCAAGATCAACTTATATCCCTTTACAGCTGCAACCATAGCTAAGCCTATTCCCGTATTACCACTGGTAGGCTCCACAATTGTCGCTCCCGGCTTTAACACCCCTTCCTTCTCAGCAGCCTCGATCATATTGAGACATATCCTATCCTTAATGCTTCCCCCGGGGTTAAAGGACTCGAGCTTCGCCCAAATCGTAGCATTCTCCTCCCCTACTACCCTGTTCAACTTAATTACAGGAGTCGCTCCGATAAGCTGTAGAACGTTGTCAACAATTCTATACTTCACTTGATATCCCCCTTCGGTCTTGAGATAATATTTCTAAACTTACTTTTAGAAGAAAATAGAAATTAATCATAAATAACTCCTATTTAATTCTTCTTAAAGATTATTAAAGAAAATTAGTATTAATATCTCCAGCTTAAATTATATCATACTTAACCAGAATTGTCAATAATAATTTTAAAAAATTGGATATATTCGGATGCCTATAAAATTGGGGATCACAGTTGACTTTTGAGGAAATTTAAGTTATACTTATAATCAAAAGAATAAAATTGAAGTTTTCGAAAATGCGTCTAAATTAGTTGAACTGAGCTTTTCTAAGGTTAGCTTGCGTTGAAGGAGGGGAGAGCTTGCCTACTATAGGCGATACCAGGAGAAGGATCTTAAGAAATATAGGCATCATCTCGCATAGTCAACACAAGCGAGTCTTATTTATTGGGCTTATAATCACCTTGCTTTTAGGAGCTACAGCTATATTTAAGCTGAAAGCGAACGTAGATCTAATCCATCTCCTATCCAGCTCCTCAGTGGTAAAACGCTTCGACTATGCCCTGGAAGACTTCGATAGCACCAGCAGTCTAGCAGTAGTCATAGAATCCTCCTCACCAGATAATATAGAGAAAGCTCAGCAACTATCGGATTACCTCGCCTCTCAAATTCTAGAGCTAAAGGATGATAAATCGGAAAAATTAGTCAAGAGAATCGATTATAAGATAGATGCGGATTTCTTTCGAAAAAGAGGATTACTATACTTCTCCCCAGAAGATCTGGAGAAAATAAAGGATTTTCTCATCCAAAAGAAGGACCTTCTCCAATCCCTCCTCCCCGATTTTAATACCCCCAATTTCTATGAAACTATAAATAGCATAATAGCAGGCTCGGTCGAAGATGCTCTCTCTATGACCGATGAGGAGATAAGCCAACAGTTAGATACCTTATTGAATATCCTCGTTCTCACCTCCAACTATATAGAGAAGGGAGATAAATTCGACTCCAAAGGGGAAGAGGTTTTAGATGCTCTCCAGAATTTCCTCCTTCAGGGAAAAAAGGTCGAGGGTATGGAGATGCTCCAAAGCCCCTATTTCCTGACCTCTCCTGATAAGAAATTCATTTTGATGCCAGTTCAACCAAATCAACCCCGTATGGATATGTCCACCGTTGAAGGGAAAAGAAGACGGCAGGAACAACTCTATAGACTTACCGCCGCGGTTAAGAAAGTTATAGAGGAGGCTGAAAAGAAACCAGAATTCTCCTCCCTGAGAATAGGTTTAATTGGAGAACCAGCTCTTATCTACGAATGGGTAGCCGCTATTTGGAAAGATATGGGCTCCGCCCTATTAGTGGCTATAGTGGCGATAGCTATACTTCTCTTAATTCTATATTATAGGAATCCCTTTAACTTCGTTTTGGCTATAACCCCGGTAGTGATGAGCGTTATCTGGATGCTGGGTATTACAGCTTTGTTCCCAGGCTATCTTACGATCTTCACCGCTACCTGTGCCTCCTTAATCATAGCTCTAGGAGTGGATTTCGCAGTATATCTAATCCTCCGCTACGAAGAGGAAAGGAGAGCGGAAAGGAATATTAAAGAAGCGATAGATATCACTATGACCACCACTGGTCAAACTATTCTCACCAGTGGTGCTACTATGGCTCTAGCCTTTTATGTGCTAATGATAACTGGCTTTCAGGGATTAGCGGAGATGGGATTCATAGTGGGAACCGGTATCCTGATATGTATTGCGGTGACCTTCTTCGTCGTTCCAGCACTTATCACCTGGTGGGAGACAAGATCTATAAGGATGAACAGAGCCTCGGTTTTAGCTCAAAGACGGCGTCTAGTTACCGGTGTATTCGATGATATGTCTTGGCATTTCGAGTTATTTATAGCTAAATATTATAAGCTCATTCTAGTGGTCCTAATATTAATCACCCTCTTCTTCGGATATCAACTGAAGAATGCTCAGATCAGCTATGACTGGGTAGATATGCAATCGGTGGGGGAAGCTATCAAGTGGCAACGGAAGGTTATGAAATCCTTCGATATGTCCTTGGATTTTGGAATAGTCATCGCAGACGATATAAAGACCAATAGGGTTATGGCTGATAAGTTAAGCGGTTATGAGGATATCGCAATGGTTGATTCGCTCGTTCTCTTCTATCCCGATCGGCAAAAAGAGAAGTTACCAATGCTCAAGGAATTGGATGAGAATATCGGAGATCTAGAAGTTGACGCTCTCTCTCATCCTATAACCAGGAAGGATAAACCTAGGATAGAGGCTGAACTTGATAATTTAAGCGATAGTCTCCAAGAGTTCAGTCTCAACGCCTTCATCGGTGGATTAGATAGAACTGCGAATAAAACCGAGGAGATGGCTTCTTTTACAAAAGGTTTAAAAGAGCGGATAGCTGATGATGAAGGATCAATTGAGGCTTTAGCTCGTCTGGAGAAGAATACCTACGCGCGAATGAAACAGCTAATTGGAGAATTTAAGGAGATGACGAAGGTCGAAGAGATCACCCTTGATTCCCTACCACCTGCTCTGATTCAGAAATATACTGGTAAAGAAGATGATTATATAACCTTTGTCTATCCCGCTGAGGATATTTGGGGCAAAGAGCGACTCACTAACTATGTATCCGTTCTGCAAAAAGTAGATCCCGAGGCTACTGGCGTAGGTGCTCTATTCTCTCAACTTATGAGGGAGATAATGCCCTATTTCATAAGAACCAGCATCATCTCCCTTCTGATCATCATTCAACTGCTTTACATCGACTTTGGAACTCTGAGAGCTACCTTATCCTCTATCATTCCTATGCTCATCGGCGCGATCTGGATGATGGGAATGATAACCTTATTGGGTATGAAGATAAATGCCGTCAATATAATAGCTGTGCCGATAATCTTCGGTATAGGATCCAGCTCAGGGGTTTATATCCTCCACCGTTATCGCACCGATGGTGTGCCGATGGCAATTGCGATTAGCCATAGTGGTAGAGTGATCTTAATCTCGGCCTTAACCAGTATAGCTGGTTTTGGAAGTTTAGCTTTTGCCTCTCATCGGGGATTAGAAAGCTTGGGGAGGGTGCTGTCCTGGGGAATATTCTTCTGTTTTATGGCTTCCCTTATCGTATTGCCAGTAGTTATAAAGATGATCTTACGAAGAGAGGAGGTTCCCACAGAAGTTAGTTCAGAGGAAGAGGAATTCGATATAGACGCCACTTTTTAATCTAACACTTTAAGGAAAAGGAGGATTTGTTCTATGAATTCAAAGAGTGTTAAACCATCTGTGATCGTCGGGGTTCTCATTATATCGCTGTGCTTAGCGAATCTGTCCCTTGCCGCAGAGCCAACAGCAGAGGAGATCATAAAGAGCGTAGATACCGCTCTAAGAGCAGGAGGCAATAATACCGCTTCCGCTGAGATGACCATTACCACCACTACGGGAGAGAAGAGAACTTTCGATCTAGATCTATATGTTAAACTTGATGAGACAGTGAAAACTTTAATCCGCTTCTTGGGTCCGCCTAAGGTAAAGGGAGTCGGGTATCTGATCTTGGGAGATACTTTGAAGGTTTTCTATCCCACCACTGGGCGAATTCAAGCTTTGCCCTCCTCCATCATTCGCAAGGGGCTACAAGGAAGTGATTTCACCCTTGAGGATATAATCCGTTCTAAGCCCTTCAGCGGGAATTATACTCCTAAGATATTAGGGACTGAAAAGCTGGAGGGGAAAGATGTTTACGTCTTAGAGCTTACCGCGGCTGGGAAGGACCTCGCTTATAGCAAACTTAAGATGTGGGTCGATGCGGAGAGCCTCACTCCAGCAAAGCAGGAGTATTATGATCTGGATGGTAAACTACTTAAAACTCTATATTATAAGGATATTAAAGATATGGAGGGTTTCTGGTCGCCGATGCTCTTGGTAGTGGAAAATGAGCAGACCGGTCATAAGAGCACTGTTGTTATAAAGAAGTATGACTTCACGACTGTGATCCCCGATGATACCTTCACTGAACGGAAGCTAAGGGACTGGAAATAATATTTGGGTTCAAGTTGTCATTTCCCTTATTGATCTTTGCCAAATTAATAGGACTATTGAAGATTTTTCTCCTGTTAGATCTCGAATCCACCTTAAATCCCCCTCCCGTCCCGGTTTTTGCTGAATTAATAAGGCTATCAAAGAATCTTGTTAATTATCACCCTCCC
>CAZSTA010000114.1:0-11350 GCA_964609495.1 uncultured bacterium
AGGAAGATCTACAACTGTTATCCACCTTCGCCTATCAGGCTAGCTTGGCTATCGAGAGCGCTCGATATTTGATAGATTTAGAGAAGGAAAAAGGGGAGTTGGAGGCCATCTTAAATAGCACTGGCGATGCTATCATCGCTGTTGACGAACAGGGTAGAGTGTTAATGGCGAATCCCGCCTTTGGGGAAGCTTTTGATATTAAGGTCAAGGAGATCATAGGTCTGCCTATTCATAGTATCAAGAACGATTCTTTACAAAAGCTATGTGCAATGGTTGATGAAACGGAAGGTTTGACCAAGGAGCTTACTTTAGATTCGGAGAAGACTTTCTTAGTCACCATATCTCCAGTGGAAGATAGTAAAGGAAATAAAATAGGCTGTATGGCAGTATTACAAGATATAAGCTATCTAAAGGAGTTAGATGAGATGAAAACAGAGTTCCTATTCAGCGCCTCTCATGATTTGAAGCTTCCTCTTTCCTCTATCATAAGTTATGCTGATGTATTGGCAAGCGGGATGATGGGCGAGTTGGATTATAAGCAGCGGGAATTCTTGGAGGTGATCATCAGATCAGCGGATAATATGTCAAATTTGATCACTGATATTCTTGATATCGTTAGAATCGAATCTGGGATTAAGATAACTATGGAGCTGTGCCAGTTGGACCTCATTATCAAAGAAAGTATTTTGGATTTCAAACATCTGATTAGAGATAAGGGATTAGAGTTGAGAAGCTCTATACCGCCTCTACCAAAAGTATGGGGCAATAAGATTAGATTGAAACAGGCTATCAGCAACCTCCTCAGTAACGCTATTAGATATACCTCGAAAGGAACGATTTCTATCGAGGCTAAAGAGGAACAGGGATATATAACGGTTAGCGTTCGAGATACCGGGATAGGTATTGCGGCTGAGGATCAGCCATACATCTTCGATAAATTCTATCGAATCAAAGATAAGAAAACGCGTGATATAAAGGGAACCGGGTTGGGATTATCTATAGTGAAGTCCGTAGTGGAAAGGCATGGGGGGACAGTAGGAGCGGAGAGTAAAGTAGGTGAGGGAAGTAGCTTCTACTTCACCTTGCCAGTATATAAGGCTGACTAGACTTATCGTGCTAAAGGTGAAATTTCCCTTGTTAATAACTACAAGAAGGGTGAATAGAGGATGATCGATGAAAAACTTCTGAAAGAGTGTTATGACTCTGATGGAATATACGCTTTACAGCTTGAAATTAACGATAGTTGTCATCAATTCTGTGACTATTGCTATATGAAAGCGAAAACCATTACCTCCCAGGTATTATCATCTGAGCTTATTAGGGAGATATTAGATGACGCGAAGGAGTTGGAGGTCTCCCGAATAGAGTGGCTAGGAGGAGAGCCTCTTTTAAGAAGAGATTCTCTTCCGCTTATGGAATATAGTCAGAAAAAGGGGCTAATTAATAATATGTGGACAGGTGGTCTTCCCTTGGCCGATCCTGAGATTGCAAAGGGAGTAGTGGAGTTTACTCAAGGTGGGCTAGTTGCATTTCACGTGAGCTCTGTGAATAAAGATACTTATATGAGATTACACCATGGAGGCTCTGAAACTGATCTTGGAGATATTCTGAAGGGTGTGGAGAATCTCCTTCGTTTCGGTAAAAGCACTGATATGATTCTCAACAGTATGACCTTCACTAAACCTCAAAGCGTGGAGGATATTTGTCAAACCATAGATTTCTTCTATGATAATTACGGGATATCTGCCTATGTAAACATCTACCAATTCTATGAACCAGTAAATCGTCTCGCAGAAGAGGATAGGGGGAAATATGCCCCTTCTATCCCTGATATTCGAAGGGTTCTGAATTACGCGGCTAAAAGGTCTGGTATGCGCTACGCTCTAGCCAACTGTGTAAATAAATATTATTGTAGTGCGACTGCAGCTATCCTTAACGATGGGAGTCTCACTCCTTGTGCTACTATAAGACCTGCCGATGCCCCGAAAATTTTCGAGGAGGGATTTAAAAATACCTTCTTAAGATATCGAGATGAGCTTATACTTAAAAAATTGAAGGATCCATCGAATCTGCCTGATGGTTGTCGTGATTGCCCATATAATAAGGAGTGCTGGGGATGTCGAGCAAGAGCTTGGGACTGTTTCGAGGATATATATGAGAGGGATCCCGCTTGCTTTAGGAATCCCCAAAATCGCTTGTCTTCAGGAGTATATTCCTCCTGATCTCTCAAGGGGACTGCTCTTCTTATCCTCCCCTCCCTTGACGGAAGGGGTTAGGGGGAGGGTGATTTAAGCAATTCTCCTTGAAACTGTTCTATAGAAGAGGAGAGATAAATCTTGAGAATTTCATCGCTCTTATATTGTTCTCTTATTATATTATTGGGATTGTTATTCGTAGGATGCCCTCCTCAGGAGAGCTCAAAACCAATCTTTAATCTCAAGGGGGAGAAGGGAGCTTTGCCTTATGAAGTCATTATAGTGCAGGATGTAAGTAGCTCCAATACAAAGAAAGCCAAGATGTGGATCACATCCACTTCCTCCACTCCAGAGCGAGTAGTAAGCACTATGCGGAAGGCGATCAGACTCTTCTATGAGGATGACCGGGATCTCGATGGTTTGGAATTATGGTTCTTCAGTGGACACCCAGAGAAAGCCGATCTGGAGTTGGATAGACGGTTTGTGGCTAAGTGCGTCTGGGCTCCTCAAGGGGAATGGGATAAAATAGATAATTTAGCTTCTAATCCCTCTCTAGCTAAGCAATATCTTATAAAGGGCGAGATCTCGGGAAGGATGTTTCCGAGTATAATGTATATCATCGAGAGCGCCGTTCCAACTCCAGATGAGGATAGAATTTATGTGGCTTATGAGCGAGCCTATAATAGCTCGGCAGCCTCTGAGAATTGGGAGGAGGAGTGTAGGAGGAAAGTCGCTGAGAAATTCGGCATAACCCCGGAGGAAGTATTCAAGATTCACAGGAGAGTCGCTTCCTGGTTGAGATCAATCCCTAACATCCCCTTTGAGCTCGATCCCTCTCAGACGGAGGTGAGATTTATAAAATAGTGGTTAGCCCTGCTTCCTTGAATATTCTCTATACTATGCTCGTATTCATTTCATCCCTTATATTATACATATATACCCTCATCCCCTCTGTAGCTTGGGGAGATGGAGCTATCTTTCAGATAAGTGCTTACTTTATGAGGTTAAGCGTGGGAGCTATGGCTCACCCTCTCTATATAGTCATCGCTAAATTGTTCACCTTGTTGCCCATTCGCAATGTAGCTTATCGAGTAAATTTAGTCTCCGTCGTCTTTGGGGCTTTGACTGTTATGCTGGTATATCTCATAGCGGTGGAACTAACCCGAAGCCCCATCCTAGGCTTCGTCTCTGCCATCAGTTTAGCTCTGTCCCATACTTTCTGGCTCCACTCCGTCATCCCCGAGGTCTTAACTCTAAATTCCTTCTTTGCGGTATTAGTGATATATCTTCTGATAATATACGAGCGAAAAGGCGATATAAGACTTATTTATTCTGCTTCCTGCGTCTATGGATTGAGTTTAAGCAATCATCTCCTGATGATTCTTCTTCTTCCTGCGATCCTATTTATGCTAGCGCTATGTAGCAGAAAGTATAAATGGAGAGCTAAAGAATGGGGGCTAATTATAATCTTCTTCCTTCTAGGACTCTCCTTCTACCTTTATCTTCTAATCCATAGGGCGACGAAGGTTTCCTTATATCGTCTATTCGATGAGGTGAGTGGAGGGAGCTTCAGGCAGGAGATGTTCACCTCTCCTCTCCAGGTGCTATTAAGGAGTATCGTAAAGTTTGGCGCATACCTGATGTATCAATTCCCTCTTTTCGGCTTCATTCTAGGATTTATCGGATTATGGCACTCCTTTAAATCCGGCTGGAGGAGAGCGACTTTTCTCCTCCTATGTTTCTTAGGTAATACGATCTTCACGCTCAACTACTCCGTAAAAGATCAATTTGTCTTCTATATAACCTCTTATGCTGTATTCGCGATATGGATAGGCTTGGGTGCCGACTGGCTTTGGCAGAAGATCAAATCGTTCTCTCCCGCGAAGATCATCACCATCCTTCTGTTAGCTTTAACTCCAGTATTATTATATCACTCCCTCCCTTGGGCGATAAGGAAGTTCGATATCGATATCGGTTTCCTTCAAGGAGTTTCGCGAGGTCGAGAGACTGCCAAAGTTAGAGGATTACCTCGGGACGAGGAACGGTACTTCCTAGTTCCTAGCAAACTAGGTGAATATAGCGCAGCTAATTATGGGAGGGTGACTCTTGATAGCCTCGCCCCCGAGGCGATCATAATAGCTGACTGGAACCCGAATGCAGTTCTCATCTATTTTCAACAGGTGGAGGGGAGGAGACCAGATGTAACTATAGTAAATAACAGCGGAGTGCCAACCTCCAAGCAGATGGAGATTATAGCTGAGGCTTTCGAAGAGGGGAAGCAGGTATATCTTGCCTCGTTAGAACCTCAGTATTATAGCATTAAAGAGATAGAAGATAAATATAAGATAGAAAGTCAAGGATTTATACATAGATTAGTCCTTAAAGCGAGTGAAGGGAAGTAGCTCTTGGCGTATGAAATTAGACGGTGGTCGCAGAGCTATGAAGCTACGTAGGATGAGGGTAATTAGCACCTCACCCTTCGGATAAGGTGAGGTGCTAATTATATGAAAGTTTATTGAAATCACTTGTTGAATATCGATTCGATATAAGATCATATCTTAATCACCAAAAAAATTTATCAAGCGAAAATTTGCGTTGACAAAAATAGAGAAGTTTGTTATACTAAGTTGAATTTTGACTTTTTTGGATGGAACTGGTAAAATATCAAAAAGTGTAAAATAGAACCTTTAAAAAAGAAAGAAGATGTCTATACAATGATTGGTTTTATGCATCCAGAGGAAATCGCAGAATATGTCGTAGGAATTAGTAAAAAGAAGTCCGAGCTTTGCATATTACCAACGGTGTTGCTTGGGATGCTTGCCGGGGTATATATTGGTTTTGGTGCTGAGCTAAGCACGATGGTTACCCACGACCTATCGAAATTCCTCGGGATAGGTTTCGCAAAGTTCATCGGGGGAAGTGTTTTTAGTGGGGGTCTGATGCTTGTCATTATTGCTGGAGCTGAGCTTTTTACCGGAAATTGTTTGATTCTAGCCGGTGTCATGGCTCGCAATATTTCGGTGATAAGCATGCTCCGAAATTGGTCCTTTGTCTATTTTGCTAACTTCGCAGGGGCGATGTTACTCGTTATCATTATGTATTACAGTAACCTCTGGAAAACTGGGGACTTTGGAGTTGGTGCGGCGGCACTCACAACTGCCGCGGGGAAGATGAACCTCTCCTTTCTAGAGGGTTTCTGTAGGGGGATCGGATGTAATTGGCTGGTCTGTCTGGCTGTTTGGATGTCTATCGCTGGTAAGGACTCGGTGAGCAAGATTTTTGGAATTTATTTTCCTATTATGGCCTTCGTCGCCAGTGGTTTTGAGCACAGTGTGGCGAATATGTATTTTATCCCAATGGGATTATTTCTCAAAGGAAATGCCGCCGTGGTTAATGCGGTGGGAGCCGAAACGATTAGTGGCCTTACCTGGTCAAAATTTCTTATCGGAAATCTTATTCCTGTTACCTTAGGCAATATTGTTGGGGGAGCATTCTTTGTCGGAGGAATCTATTATTTAGCATATATCTGGAATCGCACCTAAAGATATTTAGGGTGGGAGGTCAGATTATAGGCGCAAAAGCTGTGCTAAATAAAGGTGATATCAGAGTTATGATCTTCTCCCCTTAATGCTATTCTTTATCTTCCTTCTTCTAAGGGAGATGTTCATAAAGAGGAGGTGGTAAAAAGAAGAAAAAAAGCTCAAAGCTGTTCTTTAGTAGCATAGAATATACTCTAAGATTAGGAGGGACAAATATGAAAATTTCCAAGTGGGTTATCGCTGTAACAATCGTTGCTCTGTTGGTGAGTATGCCATTGGTGAGCTTTGCTAAAGGCAAAGTAGTAATTTGGGGATTGAACATTGCTACTCCCGGCCAGGCTAAAGGTCAATATGAGGCCTTCGTAAAGGCTAGACCTGATATCGAATTAGTTCCCGAGGCGATGGTCATCGGTGAGGGTTTCGGGGGAAAGCGAGCGATGAAGCTAGTTACCGCTATAGCCGCCGGGACTGCCCCCGATGTGGTCAATTTGAACAGGCCTTGGATCCAGACCTGGGGATCAAGAGGAGTTCTCAGCTCCCTCAATGATTATATCGAGCGAGATAGCTTATCCTTCGAGGATAACTTCGAAGCTTTTGTCAAGGATGTCACCTGGGAGGGAAATATCTATGCTATGCCTATGGGCACTGATGATAGGGAGCTAGGATGGAATGTGGATCTTTTCGAGGCGGTGGGCCTTGATCCTAGCAAAGCTCCCGAAACTTGGGATGATATGCTGGAGTATGCTGAGAAGCTCACCCTCTATGATGATAAGGGTGATCTGAAACAAGTCGGCTTCTTCCGTAGGTATGCCGATGGTATGTATAGCTGGATGTGGGCCGCCGGAGCTCGCATTATGTCCGATGATAAAAGAAAGGTTTTGATTAATCAGCCGAGGAATGTGGAGACCTTGGAGTGGTTTACAGAGTTGCTCGATGCGTGTGGTGGTGCTGAATTATCCGCGGCTATGGCTTCAACTTATGAGACCGGGACCCCTGATGATCCGTTTGGGACGGGTAAATATGCGATGGCGATCTTGGGAAGCTGGGAAGTCAACGCTGCAGCCCGCTTCTGGCCGAAGGATATGAGCTGGAACTCCGGGAGAACCCCCACCCCCGAACCAGGGATGCCTCGTATCACCTGGGCAGGTGGATGGACCTGGGTTATACCTAGAGGAGTTGATAATCCCGAGGGGGCTTGGGAGGTAATCAAATGGCTGGTGAGCGAAGAGTCTTATATGGCTGGAGCAGAGGCGGAGAACGCCTATAACCAAAGTATAGGCCGTATCTATGTTCCCGGCTATACTACTTGGAAGTCCATTGATAAAGCCCTACGAGATAAATACAGACCCGCCCTAGAGGAGTATGATCCCAAAGTTGCCGAGGCTTACGATAGGTATTATAATCTGTGGAGCGAGGCTATCGTCTATACCATTCCCGCCAGTCCCGTAGGAGCTATCCTTTGGGATGAGCTGGTGAGAGCTACTGACGATGGTGTATATCATAGGAAGAGCGCTAAGGAAGCTCTGGATGAGTCCGCTAACAAGATCCAGGCTGAGCTGGACGAGTTCTTCGCTGAGTATGATAAAGCTCACGGAAAGTAGTCAAATTCAATATAACCTCCACCCCTCTTTTGAGGGATGGAGGTTATAGTTTCGCTTACTATTTGGTTTCTGAACTTCTAAACGGTAATATGAAGTATAGACTATATCAAATTCTTAGTTTTCGCTAGGGAGTTCAAGATATAATTCCCCCCTCACCCTATCCCTCTCCCACGAGGGGAGAGGGAACATCGAGATAGAGCTGATCTCTTTAGTTTCCCCCTCCCTTGATGGGAGGGGGTTAGGGGGAGGGTGATTCAGAATGGCTTCGAGATCTGACACAAGAGAAAAATCTTCAATAGTCCTATTAATTCGGCAAAAACCAAATTAAAGAGGGAGGAAGAGAAATGGCTCATAAGAGAAAAAGTCGTATGGCTCGTTCTGAGACTAAGGCTGCTTGGTTATTCGCCTCTCCTTGGATAATAGGCTTTATAATATTCACCTTGGGACCTATTGTCGCCTCTTTAGTATTAAGTTTAACTAAATATGAGATCTTTGCTGCGCCTAAGTATATAGGCTTTAAAAATTATCAAACTTTGTTTTTTAGGGACAAACTGTTTATCAAGTCATTATACAACACCTTTTATATCACAGTGATAGGAGTCCCTCTGGGGGTGATAACCGGACTATCCATAGCCTTGCTCCTGAATATGAAGATAAGGGGAATGAGCTGGTATAGAACGATCTACTATCTTCCCGCTATAGTTCCCATTGTCGCTAGTTCGATACTGTGGAAGTGGATATTCAGGCCTCAAGTTGGTCTTATGAACTATGTGCTATCATGGTTTGGGATCAGAGGACCTATGTGGTTAGGAAGCATAGCTTGGGCTAAACCAGCTATAATCATTATGCAGACTTGGGCGGCTGGGGCAACTATGATAATTTATCTAGCAGGTCTTAAGGGGATCCCGGTCCAACTCTATGAATCCGCTGAGATAGATGGGGCTAGCTGGTTTCATAAATTCATACACATCACCCTGCCTATGATTACCCCAACTCTATTCTTCACTACGGTAATGGGAATGATCGGTTCTTTTCAGATATTCGCCCAAGCTTTCTTTATGACTCAAGGAGGTCCTGCAGATTCCACTCTATTCTATGTTTATTATCTCTTCAACAATGCCTTCGCCTATTTCAAGATGGGATATGCCTCGGCGATGGCTTGGATATTATTTTGGATAATACTTATCCTCACTCTACTCCAATTAAGTTTAGCCCGATACTGGGTCTATTACGAAGCCCCAGAGAGATAAAGGAGGCTTTATCTAGTGAACGAGACAAGGAGTACGTCAAAGAGTCTAGCTAAGGGATGGAGGATGAGAAAGAAGACCAGGGTTTTTATAGGCCATTTTATAGCTCATATAGTTCTAATTATGGGAAGTATAGTATTCTTCTTCCCCTTCTTTTGGCTACTTACCTCATCCTTAAAACTAGAAAGGCAGATGTTTCTCTATCCTCCTAAACTAATTCCCAATCCGATAGTGTGGAATAACTATGTAAGAATGGTAACCTACCTTCCTTTCTTCTCCTTTCTTAGAAATACCGTCTATGTAACCGTCCTTTGTGTGATTGGGTCAGTTTTATCCTCCTCCTTAGTAGCCTATCCTTTTGCTCGGTTGAGGTGGTCGGGGAGGAACGTTCTCTTCATCGTCCTGTTAAGCACTATGATGTTACCCCCTCAGGTAACTTTGATCCCTCAATATCTAATATTTAAATATCTGGGTTGGTTAGATACGCTCAAACCCCTTTGGGTATGGTCTTTCTTTGGAGTCCCCTTCTATATATTTCTCCTTCGCCAGTTCTATATGACTATCCCTTATGAGCTGGAGGATGCGGCTAAGATAGATGGATGTAGCTACTTCGGTATATATTGGAGGATACTATTACCTCTGATTAAGCCTGCTCTGGCTACAGTGGCGATCTTCAGCTTTATGGGAGCTTGGAATAACTTCATTGGGCCTCTAGTTTATATCAACTCGGTGAATAAGATGACCCTAGCTTTAGGTCTCAATCTCTTCCGAAATCAGTTTGGTGGCGAATGGGCTCTCCTTATGGCGGCTGCTACCTCGATGACTCTGCCGGTTGTTATCCTCTTCTTCTTCTGCCAGAGATACTTCATCCAGGGGATAACTTTAACCGGATTAAAAGGGTAGACTTTTGGAGATGCTAAACTGAGAACTCCATCTCTAAGCGGAATTAAGTCTATACTTCATATAAGCTCTGCATATTTTTGAGCTGAAGAAGGATATGTGTAACAAATCCTGCAGAAATTCTTATTAATATATAAATGAGTTGGGCGAAATTGGCCACTTATCTAGAATTATGTGAGTCAAAACAAGCGTCTATTCATTCAGAAAAAAATATTAATAGGAGGTGCGAAGATGATAAAAAGAATTTCCCTGTATGTTCTGGCGATTGTTGTGCTTGCGATGATGGCGATAGGTGGGACGTGCACGTCTCCTGATGGAGGAGCTAAGCCAGACTTGATAGTGCAAAGCATTGACGATATTGATGTAACCTGTACTACCAGTGGCTGCACCACTACCGTGACTGTCACCATTAAGAACATCGGGACAGCCAACGCTGGCCTGTTCAAGGTTCGTGTTAAAGCCGACCCAGATCAGGCAGTATATAGGGGAGAGGCAGGCGTCACGGAGCTTGCCGCTGGCGCAACAAAAGTACTCACAATAACGACTACTCCTGCCGGTCCCAACTGCTACAATCCTGACTGCACGGTGTGCGTCGAGGTGGATATAAGAAATGATGTGAGCGAATCCAACGAGGCAAACAACGAGAAGTGCGAGACCGAGATCGGATAGCCAGAGTTGGCCTGCACACTAGTCGGTGCCTCGATCGTTGACTATACCCATCTTCTGGGAAACTAGAACAGTGGTGGCTGATTTTCATCTAACACGGGCTTCGCGGCGGGGCGCACACAGTGCCCTGCCCAACCCCCCCGCTTTGCTCAGGGCTTCGCAAAGCCCGAAATCGTTAGGCAAAAAGGAGAAATTCCAATTACTCATATTGCTGACGACGAGGAATAAAAGATTTCCCAAATTCGCTTACGGCGGACTTCTTTAAACTCAACTTTGGTAGATAACTCACCTATTCGGTGAGCATTCATATATATTATCCTAGACCAAAGGTAAGATAAGATTCTACTATAACCCAACTTTGACAGTTACGCGACTTTAAAAATGTTGTTATAATCATCGTCTTCAAGGTTTACAAAATTTTAAGTAATTCCAAGTAAATACTTTGTTAATCTCAGATCTCGCCCTATCCAGAGGGATTTATATCTGAACTTTGCATATGAATGAGTTAGACGGAATCGGCCACTTGTGATTGAGAGCCTATCCTAGAATTAAGTGAGTCGAAACAAACGTCTGTTCATTCAGAAGAACCAATGTTATGTTAACAGGAGGTGCGAAGATGATAAAAAAACTTTTCCTAATCGTAGCGATTCTTGTGCTCGCGTTTGTGATAACAGGTGGGGTATGCACCGAGCCTTCTAAGCCAGACTTGATAGTGCAAAGCATTGACAACATTGATGTAGCCCCTGGTCCCAGCGGAGGCTTTTTTACTACCGTGACTTTCACAATTGCCAACATTGGAGCGGCCAACGCTGGCCCGTTCAAGGTTAGCGTTATGGTCGAACCGGCTCCGGATAAAAAAGCAGCTACGGCAGACGTCACGGGGCTTGCCGCCGGTGCAACAAAGCAACTCTCAGTGACTCAGCCTACAAGTTCCAACTGCTATGATCCTGACTGCACTGTGTGCGTCATGGTGGATTCAGCAGGTGATGTGGGCGAACCCAACGAGATAAACAACGAGAAGTGCGAGACCAAGGAGGGATAGCTAGTCGGCCTGAACACTAGTCGGTGCCTGGATCGTTGACTATGCCTGTCTTCTGGGAAAGTAGAACAATGGCTGACTTTCGTCTAACACAGACTTTGCGGCGGGGCGCACACAGCGCTCCGCCTAAACCATTCGCTTTGCTCAGGGCTTCGCAAAGCCC
>CAZSTA010000115.1:0-11331 GCA_964609495.1 uncultured bacterium
TTACTCTCCCGAAGAGGAGTTTTGCACCCCTTATCATGGCTTGACCGTCTATAGCGGAACGAAGGAATGGCGTTGGAAGGGAAAGAACTCTGTGTATCGCTTCCATATCGAAGATCCCATCTATTTTGAGAAATCGATCAAGGTTACGATAGAGCATGGGCATGCGAATAACCTATCTAATGATTACTCAAGCACCGCCTATTGGTATCAGACCGAGCCGCATAAACCCTTCCCCCCGATGTTGCCAGTGAAGGATAGATTACCTAGATAAGACTGGTAGATCGGGGAGGGCATAGGAATTAGGAGACTCCTCTCAAGGTTTTCCAATCTCGGAGAAGGAGAGGGGTCTTCAACTTAATATCAAGGAGGATGATGATTTGCGATATGGACGATAATACCAAGTTTCAGGAATCATTTCAACTTATGCTCGAAGCTGAAAAGATGATCTCAACTATCAAATTAGCGATGGAGGATCAGGGACAAAGCAAAATTCTTTCCTCGCTAGATGTTGAGTGGAGCGAATTGATAGGGGCTTTCGAGGAAGGGCGCAAGAATATGCGTTTCCTCAGATCTAATGAAGCTAAACCCTTCTTCGATAAAGCTTTGCAGAGAGGTGAAGCGCTGATCTTAAAGTTCGATTCTCTACCCCCTAGAGTTGATTATTCGGCAGTCGAATTTGAGGAGGATTATGTTGAATTTGAGGAAGCTCCGCTCGATAGACGATGGTGGGGAGATGGTGATAAGTGGCGGTGGCGCATCCCTTTGACGATCGGGAATCTCGGCGAGGTGAAGAGAGGTGATCTTCCAATAACGCTCAATTTGGCGGAGATCCCAGATCACAATAGGTATAATTGGGAGACTCTCCGAGTAGTTGACCAGTCAGTCAGCAGTGGAGAAGCGTCCTCTGGACATAGAGAGCTTCCTTATCAGCTCGAGGGAGATGAATTGATCTTCCAAGTCGATCTGCCTCCTAGAGGAAAAAAGAAAGTTTATCTTTACCTCTCCGATAGCGAAGTCCCTGCGGTTAAATATAAGTCCGAGTTATCGGCAATCCAAAAGGATGGATCGGTTGTATTGGAGAATAGATATTTCAAATGGGATCTGCTTAGAGGGGATAAGGGATTAGCCTTTAAGGGAGAAGAGGAGCGTTGGATCGGGAGCAAAGAATACTTAAAATGGTGCGCCATAGAGGAAGGGGAATTGAAAGAACCTCGAAAGATAATGATTGAGGGGGTTGAGGTGGGCCCCGTCCGAGCCAGCGCCCTCCTTAGAGCTAAATTCGAGAATTTTGCTGCCTATGCCAAAGTTCAAATCTATGCAGGATCGAGGTTGATCCATATCAACTATTGGGGTGATAGGACGATAGATTCGGGGAAGATGTTGCTGACCTGGTGCTTCGCTCTACATCCAGAAGGAACGAGATATTTTGTATCAGGGATGTTCAATCGTCCTGCCTCCGAGTTTGAGGAGGATGAGACGATCGGTTTTCTTCCTACGGATGCTCATCTCTTCTGGAATGATAGAACTGTTCAGGTTATCACCTCCCGTATGGTAGCTTTGGCGGAGATGTTCGAGGATAAAACTGTAGCCTATGTCTATGATAATTGGGATTTGTATCAGAAGGTAAGGAGAGGAGGTATCGAATCCCATATCAGGAAGGATGATATTGTTCAATATGAGCTTCCTCCCTCCGATCAGATTTGGCTGGGAAATAAGGAGCGACAGGGGATAGGTGGTATCCTTCCCGTTGACGATCATCCCAGATGCGGATATATTCTCTTCTCTTATAAGGGGCTCGAGGATATCGAGAGAGTCCAACAGGAGTTGAAGTATCTACCGATCTCCGTTCCCGGTGAATGGGAGCGAAGATGCGGCAAGAAAGTGGCAGTTTCTCCTCGAGTTTTAGATCTCCTTCGCCTGGATAAGCAACGAGAGGATATCGAATTATCTTCCTTGGGGGAAGAAGCCGAGGTTAAGATCTCAGTTGCCGGAGAATTAGACGGGGTAGAGCTGGAGTTATCCACTTCTGAATTGAAATTAGCCGCTAATAGTGCGACCGAAGTATCGCTCTATGCAACCGTTACGGGAGAACAGCCCGCGGGAACAAAGCAGGAGACAACGATGAAGATAGAAGTTGAAGGGGATTCGATAGATATTCCGCTAACTTTCACTTGGTATAAGCCTATTTACTACAACTGGATACCCTTCTCCAACTATCTATACGCGGCCTTCAGGGATGAGTGGTTGAGCCACCTAATGGATAGAACTTATCTGCCCTGCCTTACGCCTTATAAGAGATTCCCCGAGGGTAAATATGACTTCGCCTCCACTGGCTTGACTATGGAGTTGATAGCTAAGGATGCTCCCCATATCTATAGCCTCCTCTATGAGCTGATAGCTAGAGGTCAAATAATCATTGATATTAATACTTACTCCCCAGATACCTCTTGGTTCCTTCCCGAGGGACTTTATCGCCTGGCGCTGGAAAAATCGCTATCCACTGTGGCAAGATACTATAGCTTCCTACCGAAGGGTTGTTGGCCCCCAGAAGTGATGATGATGCCCTCCGAACCTGATACGCTCCAAAGTGTAGGTTTCGACTACTATGTTGGCTTCAATACCTATCGCCCTCTCACCGTCCTCAAGGGTATAGATGGAGGAGGGATATTGAGCGCAGGGGAGAAGACCGATCTTATTCCTATTAACAGCTTGATAGGAGTTTGGACCCGGGAAGTCATCAAGAGCAAGGAGGAAGCCCTGGAATACTTTGAGAAATTGGAGAAGTGGCTGCTCGAACAACCTAGGGACCACTTCTATTACAACGGTGGGATGATCGACACCGAAGGAGCGTATCGCATCGCTGAGCAAGTTCTAACTTGGACCCTAGAGGCTATACGCGAGCTTCCTTATGTTCGCTGTTCGACGATGATCGACTATATCAATAAATTCTCCCCCGTAGAGGAAAAGAAAGCTGATTGGATATATGTATGTGGTAATGGGTTTATTCACTCTGGCTCTCCTCAAGATTTAGAGTTAAACGCTCAGAATCAACGTTTCTATGAGAAGATGTTTGCTATCGAGAAGCTCTTGGATATATCAGGCGACGAGGTAGAATCTCCGTTTCTATACTCTTTATACGCTAAAGCATGGCACGAGCTATTCCTGATAAGCTCAACGGAAACGAGGGGGTATTCGCCTTCTCCTGCTAGGGTCTATTACGGATACCAGCGGACGATCCGGGGCGAACTTTATGCCGATACGCTCTTAAATCTTCTGACTGCGAAATATATGAGAAGTAGATATCTCCAGCCCGGTTGGAGAATGAAGAGAAAGAACGATGATAAACAGATCGTTCTCCTGGAGACTGAGGGATTAACTAGAGAGGGAGAGGCTTTCGAGGTTAAAATTGAGTTTGAAGAAGGAAAGTATATTCGAGACTCCTTCAAGCTAGTTCGCGAGGACGGGGTAGTTGTGGAGCATCAGCTAGAGGATATCGAGAGGTATGCGGAGGGGACGATAAAATCCGCCACCTTAGTCTTTCTCGCTGAGGTCCCTCACGATTCCCATCGCACTTACTTCCTAGTCCATGGCGAAAATAAGGAGGAGGATAATAGCCTCAAGTGGTATGAGGATACGCTAACTGCTGAGAACGAGTTCCTAACCCTGAGGTTCGATCCAGAGCGAGGGGGATTGATCACCAGCTTGATCGATAAGCAAAGCGGTAAGGAAGTGATCGCTGAAGGGGGAGTGATGAGCAGAACCTTTATGTATGCCAATGAGCTCGATAAATATCTGACAGATCAATATTCGAAAGGACAGGTCGCCCTCCTAACTTCTGGGCCGGTTAGGATTAGAGTCCTAAGTGAAGCGGATATCACTATTGATCCCTCTCTTAATGAGGGTAGCGAGGCTTCTCCAGTCGAAGTTAAGCGAAGAAGTATATTTACCCTCTACAAAGGCAAGGACTTCGTCGAAGTTGATACTAAATTGATCTTCGATGGGGCGATCTCAGTTGGAGATAGGACGGATAAGACGATCGATAGAGATAAGCTGAAGGAAGTCGCGGAGGTAATGGATAGAACTGTGGAGGAGGTGATAAACTCCATAACTGAGAGATTTGGCCCCGGAGGCCATCATCTCTCCGTCGGCGAGGTCGATCTAGCTGAGGAGTATTCTGGAGAGGAGATCATCCACGGTATGCCAGCTTCTGATAAGCATACTTGGACCAGAAAGATCACCAAGTTTCCATCCGATTATGAATTCCTAGGATGGGAGAATTGGTTTGCGGTCAAGAGAGATGATAAGTCCAAATTCGGAATGATGAGCCAGGGGATGGTAAGCGTTATGCACCATTCTAAAGCCTACTTCGACGATAACCTCATCTTAGGCTTCGATGGAGGACATAACACTAAACAGGGAACTCACGGCGAGGATGAGAGACACGGTGGTTGGAAGAAGGTTTATCCCTTCCGGTATCGTTATTGCCCGGTAGAGAGGGATATCGAGGAGCTGCGAACTACCGCTAGGAAGTGGAATCATCCTCTAACCGTTGTTTCTCTACCTTATATCTCCGAGTTGGAGGATGGCCAAGCGACGGTGACTAATCCTTCTCCCCATAAGATCGAGAATCTAACTTTGGAATGTCTATGGGTTGATGATGAGGATAATCTCTTAGACAGTGAGAGCTTGAGGATCGAGTCGATAGCCTCTCAAGAATCTGTCTCCTTAGGTTATGGCGTATCAAAGCCCGATATCATTAACTTGAGATGCAAGCGAACTCTACTCGATCAACTGATAGTTTAATCGCTAAGGGATACTAGAGATTTTACGATCATCCCCAATTGAGAGGTTGACATATCTCGAATTATACGCTATAATTAATCCATAAAAATTCCAGATATATTTCTTTCTGAATTTATAACGCAAAGAAGGAGTTGATATTGTTGCCCAAAATAACTTATCAGCAATATGTGGATAAGGTCTTAGGAGGTTGGTTGGGGAAATTCATCGGAGGGACGATAGGTGGCCCAGTAGAGGGGCAGAGGAAGATACACAACTTCACTTATTATCAGGAGATCCCCACCGAGGCCGCCTATAATGATGATACCGATTTCCAACTGGTGTGGTTGAAGGTGATGCAGGAGAAAGGCATCTATATCGATAGCGAGGATCTGATGGAAGCTTGGATGAAATACATAACCTATCCTTGGTGCGAGTATGGATATGCTATGGAGAACTTCAAGAAGGGTATTATGCCCCCGGACTCAGGCTGGTTCAATAACGACTTTTTTATGGAGTGTATGGGATGTCCGATTCGCTCTGAGATCTGGGGATTCGTCTGCCCAGGCAATCCTGCTTTAGCCGCCCAATATGCTCAGCAAGACGGAGTATTAGATCACGCTTTGAATAGCGTCTGGGCGGAGATGTTTCTAGCGGCGATAGAAGCCTCCGCCTTCTTCGAGAGCGATCCTAAAAAGCTTTTGGAGATCGGATTAAATGAGATCCCCGAGGATTGCCGCTTAGCGGAGTGCATCAATGATGTGATGGAGTGGTGCGAGGAATATGACAATTGGAAATATACTCGCCAACTCATTGTGGATAAGTATGGAAGCCCTGATCCGACCTATTCGCTCCAGAATCAGGGATTTATCGCTATGGCTCTGCTATACGCTAACAATGATTTCGAGAAAGTGATCCTCTTAACCGTGAATAGCGGTTACGATACCGATTGCACTTGTGCTACTGCGGGAGCGATCGTGGGAGTGGCGATCGGAGCAGAAGCGATCCCCGCTAGGTGGAAGGATCCTATTCACGATGACTTCGTTATGGGGTGGGGAATCGTGAATTTAGATCGAGTTAATAAGCTATCCGAGCTGACCAAGGAGACTTGTGAGGTTGGAGTAGCTATCGCTAAGACTCGTAATAAAGAGGTCGAGATAACCGACGTTCCCCAGGATATAAGGAAGATCAAGGCTGATATTCCCCGGGTAGATTACGAGTTAGATATTGACTACTGTGGTAAACCCAGCATTCACGTGGGGGAGGAAAAGCAACTCGCTCTGATAGTCTGCAATAACACTTTAGATCCCCTGAGGGGGAAGGTAACCGTTAATCTTCCTCCCCAGTTGCAAATGGATGGGGTCTCATGTCCAATTGATATTCCCGCGGAGGACTGTGGGCGTTTGGAATTCTCCGTGACTATGGCTGAGGATTCAGAGGAGATATCGCCGGTAAATAAGATCGAGGCTGTGCTTACTCATAATGATGAGACTTTAGCTTCGCTCACCTTCGGATTATCCGGAGCGCCAGTTTGGGCGGTGTTAGGGCCTTTTAATAATGATGATGGACAGGGGCTAGATGAAGCTTATCTACCCGAACCGAATGTGGATTTCGATACTCATCCCGATCCTGACAAGGAGCCTTTATTCGAGAGAAAATTGGTTATTTTCCCAGAGTATAATATGGATCTTGATAGTGTATTCGAAATACGCGGTCCTTTAGTTATATATCTAGTCCGCTATATCAATTCTCCTGAGCAACGTAAAGCTAGGTTCAGGATCGCAAGCGATGACGGATTTAAAGTATGGCTTAATGGTGAGAAGTTGATCTCCAAGCATATTCATCGCTTCCCAATGCCCTATAATGATATGGTGGAGGTAACCCTGAGAAAGGGTCTTAATAAGATCCTCATCAAGACCTGTCGCTGTAGCAACCAATGTGAGTTCAGATTCTATATCACTGATCTCAAGGATCATGGGTTGGTGGACGTGACCACTGTAATTCCTAAGTAGTTACGGCTATTACCAATTATAACTTGGAGGAGGTGATAAATAGAATAGCTATTTTTAAGGTTGGGATATATTTAATTCGACAAAATTAAGGTAAAATTAGGAGGTGTTTATCTTGAAGAAAGCTAGCTTCAAGATCGGAGTCTTGCTCGTGGCGGTAATTTTGCTGGGAACTTACTCGACAGCTTTAGCCGCGACCACTATAAGGTTCAACGTCAACCATGGAATAGAGGATGAGCCTCTCTTCGAGGAAGTAGCCGCTAATTTCGAGAAGGCGAATCCCGATGTAAAAGTGGAATTCCAGAATACAGCCTCTGGTGATGATTACTATCAGAAGCTGACGGTTATGGCCGCAGGAGGCACCTTGCCCGATGTCTTCTATATGCGTGGTGGCTCTGGCGATATGAGATACTATAAGAAGAACGTTGCCTATAATTTGGATGAATTGGTCGAAAGGGATAAGGATGAGATCAATTTCTCCGATTTCCTTGAATCTCAATTGCCCGAATTGAAGTATGATGGACATTACCGAGCTTTGCCCTATGACTACTCCACTCTGGGTATATATTACAACAAAAGCCTCTTTGATGAAGCAGGAGTAGCTTATCCCTCTGACGATATGACCTGGGAGGATGTGTTGGAGCTCGCCTTGAAATTGAGCAAGGACGATGCCAAAGGACGAAGGATTCAGTGGGGCTTAGCTATTGTTCCTAACTCGGGTAACCACCATTGGTACGAGGGCTTCATTATGACCGAGGGCGGAAGCATATTCAACGATGATTATACCAAATGTGTAATAGATTCTCCTGAGAGTATGGCCGTGGTTAAAATGTGGGCTGAATTTGTAACCAAATATAAGGTCACTCCAGCCCCGGGCGAAGTTGGTCAGGAGAATCCTTACTTCACCGGTCGAGCCGCTATGACGATAGATGGCTCTTGGGCGACGATGGTTCATAGGCGTCTATCTGGTTTCCCCTTCGATGTTGCTATGTTGCCCAAAGGAAAGGATGGCGGGCGAGTGATAAGTGCTACCGGAGGTAGCTGGGCGATAGCCATCAATGAGAAGAACATTGAGGAAGCCTGGGCATTCGTTAAATACCTTACTGATGTAGAGGCTACTCGGATCTTGATCGTCGAACCTATAAGAAGTCTGCCCTCCAGAAAATCTCTTATCCCGGAATGGACGGAGAAGATAGCGGGAGGAGGTTTAGATCCGAAGAATGCGGGGATCTTCGGAACTCAGGTGGTAGAATATGGGAGAAACTCCCCCACAGTGACCTATGATTATCTCTTCGTCCTAAACAATAAGTTGCCCCTGGCAAACACGGGTGAGAGGCCGGTAGAGGAGATAGTGAAAGGGATCGCTGATGAGATAAATAAGTTGATCGCTGAAGAGAAGTAACAATTTAATCGGAGGGATATCGGAGCTAAGCTCTGATATCCCTTACCTTACACAATGTAGTTTAGCCGAAATTTAAGCAATTATATTAAAAATAAGGTAGGGAGATAAAATGGCTCTTATGAAATCTAAACTGGAGAGAAGAGAGGCTATGGTTGGTTATCTTCTCCTTCTTCCCTGGATCATCAGCTTCGTTATTTTTCTCTCCGGACCAATTTTAGTCTCCTTTGGTTTGAGTTTTTTCGAATACGATGTGATCAATCCTCCTAAGTTCATTGGTATTCAGAACTATAAGACGATGATATCTGATGATCCCCTATTCTGGCAATCCTTCAAAGTGACAGCTATATATACTGTTACCTCTGTTCCTCTGAGATTAGTGGGAGCTTTAGCGGTGGCTATACTGCTGAATCAAAAGATAAGGGGAATTCCCTGGTTCAGAACTGTATTTTATCTGCCAGCAGTAGTCTCGGGAGTAGCGGTAGCGCTACTTTGGTCATGGGTGTTTAACCCTAATTTTGGCGTTCTCAATTATCTCTTAGATAAAATAGGAATTCAGGGCCCAGCTTGGCTGGGAAGTGAGAGATGGGCGTTACCAGCCTTTATCATAATGAGTTTGTGGAGCCTCGGAGGAGGGATGCTCATCTTTTTAGCGGGTCTTCAATCCATTCCTACCCAGCTTTATGAGGCTTCGGAGATAGATGGCGCAAATTGGTGGAGTAAATTCTGGAAGATAACTATACCTATGCTCACCCCTACTATATTCTTCAACTTAGTGATGGGCATAATCGGCACCTGGCAGGTCTTTACCGCCGCTTACGTTATGACTCAGGGTGGCCCAAACTACGCTACCCTGTTCTATATGTTCTATCTTTACAAGAACGCCTTTGTTTGGTTCAAGATGGGCTATGCCTCGGCTCTCGCCTGGTTACTATTCTTAGTTATATTAATCTGCACTCTGGCAGTCTTCAAATCATCGCCGATGTGGGTATATTATGAGGCGGAGAGAAGGAGATAATTATGGTTGGAGATAAACATGGTTATTTGTCTAGCAAGCGAAGATTGACTATTATGACTCGAACTTTAGCCTATACTTTGTGCATCATCGGTGGGGCTATATTGATGATCCCCTTTCTATGGATGCTCTCCACTAGCTTAAAGCAATCTCAGCAGATATTCAAATATCCGATAATTTGGCTACCTAACCCCATCGTTTGGCGTAACTATATCGACGCTTTCAATGCCGTCCCTTTTCTTCGTTATATTAGAAATACTATCGTTATCACCTTCTCCTCCATATTAGGAGATATAATAACCTGCTCTTTAGTAGCTTACAGCTTTGCCCGATTGAGATATCCTGGGAGGGATTTTCTCTTCATACTTCTCCTCTCCACCTTGATGATCCCCTATCCAGTAACGTTGATCCCGACCTTTCTAATTTACAAATACTTGAATTGGATCGATACCTATATACCACTTATCCTCCCGGCATACTTCGCTTATCCTTTCTGGGTTTTCCTCTTGCGTCAATATCTTATGACGATTCCCCTGGAGTTGGATGACGCGGCTAAGATCGATGGTTGTGGATATCTCAACACTTACCTCAGAATCCTCTTTCCCCTTTCCAAACCAGTCCTGACCACTATCGCTATCTTCTCCTTTATGGCTCACTGGAACGATTTCCTAAGGCCATTAATTTATATTAACACTTCTTCCAAATACACCTTAGCATTGGGATTAAGATCCTTTCAGGGACTCTATTTAACCAGATGGGAATTGGTAATGGCGGCCTCGGTGATAGCGATGATGCCCTGTTTAATTATCTTCTTTTTTGCTCAAAAGTATTTTATTCAAGGGATAGTGATCAGCGGGGTTAAGGGATAAACTCCTTCAGCTATATATCCAAAATCGAGGTGATAATAGTTCGATCTAGGAAGCTAGTTAAGAAAACGAGAAGATTATTGGAGACCGAGATCGGGACCAAGTTCAAGGGCGAAGCTTTTATATCCTTCGCCCTTGTCTATCCTAACACCTATTATGTAGGAATGTCCAATCTCGGCTTTCAGACTATATACTCTATATTAAACAAGAGAGTGAACACTTATTGCGAAAGAGCATTCCTTCCTGATAGAGAGGATCTAAAAGAGTATATACGAACAGATACTCCCCTTTTTTCCGTGGAGAGCCGAAGGCCCCTTCACAAGTTTGATATTATCGGCTTTTCCCTCTCTTACGAATTAGATTACTCCAACCTTCTTCAGATATTAACTCTCGCGAGAATCCCCTGGTTGGCGAGGGACCGAAATGAGAGTTATCCCCTGATTATCGCTGGCGGGGCTTGTGCAACCTTCAATCCCGAACCATTAGCAGAGGTGATCGATCTCTTCATCATCGGGGAGGGTGAGGAGGTGATCAATGATATCCTAGATATCTACTTTGACAAGGGACACGGGAAAAATCGAGATGAACTCCTGAACGATCTGGCTCAAATAAAGGGAGTTTATATCCCTCGCTTCTATCATATCGAATATGACTCGGAGGGGAGAGTTTCCAGGATAGCGACTAAGAGGGATGTTCCTCTTCCTGTAGAGCGTCGCTGGATCGATGATCTATCCCGCTACTCGGCTACCTCCTCTATTATAACCCCTAATACCGAGTTCTCGAGTATGTATCTGGTGGAGATTACTCGCGGTTGTCCTCATGGCTGTCGCTTCTGTGCGGCAGGATATTGTTATCTGCCACCACGAAGGAGAAGCTTAGAACAGGTATTGGAGTTATGCCAAAGAGGACTTAAGATAACCTCGAGAATAGGATTAGTCGGTTCTGCGGTCTCCGATTATCCTCAGTTAGAGGAGTTATATAGGGAACTGCTTAAACTGGGCGCTCAAGTCTCCTTAGCCTCCCTCAGAGCAGATTCTCTGACTGAGGGATTAATCTCCCTTCTTGCTGAAGGTGGACAGCGCACTGTGACCTTAGCGGCTGAAACTGGCTCCGATCGCTTGCGAAAAGCTATCGGAAAGAGGATGGAAACAGAACGCCTCCTCGAAGTTGTAGAGATGATTTATAAAAATGATATTCCTTATCTTAAGCTTTATTTTATGTTGGGCTTGCCGACCGAGGAGTGGGAAGATATCGAGGCTATTG
>CAZSTA010000116.1:0-11254 GCA_964609495.1 uncultured bacterium
GAGGGTGTAATACAAAGTAAATTAGATCTTAGATCCCAGATTTTATATGCATCCTGGCTTGGAGTGTCATTTTACAATATCATAAAATTATGGTATAATTTAGAGGACGATGTCTCTATAAGATGGAGAAATAAAAGCTTGACAAGTGATACTATTTAGGGATATAATAGAGTAGGTCAACAACCCCTACCACAAGGGTATGGGGTCTGCCGACTAATTTCTTATAAAAGGGGGTATCCACGAGAGTTGAAAAGAACTTATCAACCTAAGAGAAAGAAGAGGAGCAAAACTCACGGGTTTAGAGCGAGGATGAGCACTAAGGCTGGGCAGAGGATATTGAAGAGAAGGAGAGAAAAAGGTAGAAAAAAGCTTACTGTTTAAAATAGGAGATTTCAAGATGAGCGGGATAAGGGAGGATAGATCGTTTGATTAGGGGGAAATTGCTCCCCTCGTTCGCGAGAGATCTTTTAATCCTTAAATCCTGCCTCTTCTATATATTATGGTTAAGGATGAACGACTTAGAAAAAGTTACGAGTTTAAGAGGGTATATGATCGGAGGAAATCTTATGTGAATCAACTTTTAGTCCTTAATTTTCTTCCCAATGATTTGGGGAGAAGGAGAGTAGGTTTCGCGGTAGGTAGGAAATTAGGTAAAGCTGTTCTCAGAAATAGAATTAGGCGATTGATGAGAGAGAGCTATAGACGGGAGAGGGAGAGGGTAAATGAGGGGATGGATATAATTTTTACCGCTCGAGCTAAAGCGATAGGAGCGAGCTATTTCGATATTCACAAAGCTATGGAAGAGCTGTTGAGCAGAGCTAAGCTATTTAAGGAGTAGGAGAATTTGCTTAATTCTGTTATAAGGAGGAAATTTCCCCTTAGTTTATCGACGTTGTTTGGGGGATCTTAATTCGGGCAATTGAGATGGAAAGGGATTATTCTATAAGACGCCTCTTTTTTCTGATTAATTACTTCATAAAAGCTATAGTTTTAGGTCTAATAATCTTCTATAAGAGATTTATCTCTCCTATATTGCCGAATGTCTGTAAATATCAACCCACTTGTTCCCAATACGCTTTAGAATCTATTGAGAGGTTTGGAATCTTAAAAGGATGCTGGATGGCAGTTTGGCGAATTCTCCGCTGTAATCCCTTTAGCAAAGGAGGATACGACCCAGTTCCTGAGATTGAGGGGAAGGTAAAGTGATGTAAATATTGGACTCGGGTGAATATAGAGAGAATTTGACGAATGCTATATAAGAGGAGGAAGTGGTAAGTGTTAAAAACAGCCGTGATTATGCTCAGCGTTCTCCTGATTTTGTCCCTGTGGGGAGGAGAAGCAAGCGTAGCCCAGGAGGATTGGGTGTCATACGAGGAAATGGACGCGGATTCGGATGGAATCCAGGATATAGTAGTTAGCACCAGTCAACTTAAGCTCGTCTTTACTACTGAAGGAGCAAGAATCAAACAATTGTATCTGAATAAATTACGCTCCGATTTGATATCTAAACCTCCTTTAGAGAAGGGTGAAACGGTGGACTCGACTAAGCCCCAAGATAAATACTGGAATAGCTATCCTCTTGGAATTTGGTTGGGAGATGGGAAATGGCCAGGGGAGTTGTATAAAGCCATTTTCGATTATAAGATCGAGCGTCCCGCACCTAAGCAATTTAGGATAGTATTCTCCTATCTCATCGGTGAAAAGCAAGAAGCTCGGGAGGATATAGAGGTTAAAAGGATAGGGGAAGAGCATGAGGCTTTCGAAAACCCTATTCAAACGGATGATGAAGCCTATGAAGGCTTAAAGGTGAGCAAATCCTTTACCATTAACAAGGGGAGCTATATAATGGATCTAGAAGTGAAAATCACTAATACTACAGCTGAGGAGATAGTTTTGAGCGGTGGAGGAGATACTCCCTTTGGATATCGTCTTGAGTGGGGACCGGGAGTAGGATCGAAGCCCCAATCAATTCAACCTGAGGTTATGATAGGAGACAGTAGAATAACTAAGGATGATCTTAATATCCCAGGATATAATTCGGGAGATGTTCGCTGGAGCTCCCTTTCGGGCTCCGGTAAAATAGCCGCCTTTATCCCTCAGAACTTCCAGGTTCTATCTTTCGTGGAGAGGGATATCGCCAACTGGGGATGGAGAATGGGATTGGCTACTCTCCCCTTTACCTTACCTGCGAGAGGATCTGTAACTCATCATTATCGGATTTACGGCGGTCCTAAGGAACTTGTCAGATTGGTGAGTGAGGGATTAGAAAGCTTGAATCTTATGCAGCCTAATTTCTGGGGAACACTGACAATTTATCTGCTCAGAGCCTTGGAGTTCATATATAGTATCACCAAAAACTATGGGTGGTCTATAATAATCTTAACTTTGCTCTTTAGGCTATTGATGTGGCCTCTAATGAAACAACAATCTACATCTATGGCTGCTCAGAAGGAGCTTCAGCCGAAGATAGAGGAATTGAAAAAGAAATATGGGAAGAATCAGCAGAAGTTGAATAAAGAGATGATGGCGCTATACAAGAAGCAAGGGATCAACCCTATGGGAGGATGCCTGCCCCTCCTTATTCAGATGCCGATCTTCTTTATGATGTTCAGGTTATTCTCCTCCTATAAATTCGATGATGGAGGGTTTTTGTGGATTAAGGATCTTTCAGCCCCCGATCCTTACTACATCTTAGTGGTTCTGGTGGGAGTCAGTATGATCTGGCAACAACTATCTATGAGCGGTGCTGACTCCGCTCAGTCCAAGCAGATGTTGTTTATGCCCCTTATCTTTATCTTCATCATGATATCTATGCCTGCTGGTGTCGTTCTCTACTGGTTTATCTCCACTTTGGTATCAATATTACAGCAATATCTGACACAACCTCGGATGGCAGTGGCGATGAAAGGAGATGAAAAGAGTGGAAAAAAGCATTGAGGAAACTGGAAAGGCTCCTGAGGATGCTATAGAAGCAGCCTTGCAGAAGTTAGGAGTCTCTAAGGATGAAGTGAATGTAGAGGTTTTAGAAAATGGTAGCCGAGGTTTATTCGGCATATTAGGGGCTAAGAAAGCTAGAGTGAGGGTAGAAGTGAAGGAAAGCAAGGGTAAAAAAGCTAGAGATTTCGCGGAGAAATTACTACAGCTTATGCGAGCTGAGGCAAAGGTAGAGGTTATAGAGGAAGAGGACTATATCTCGGTGGAGATCTTAGGCAATAATCTGGGCTTTCTTATAGGTTATCAAGGGAAGACTATAGATGCTCTCCAATATTTAACCTATTTAGCAGCTAACCAGAACAGCGATTATAGGTTGAAGGTTACTTTGGATGTAGGAGGATATAAGAAGCGTCATGAACAATCTTTACAGGAGTTAGCCTTGAGGCTTGCTGATAAAGTCAAGGAAACAGGAAGAGAGAGCGTTATGCGATCGATGAATTCAGCAGAGAGAAGGATAATCCATATAACTCTTCAAGATGACCCTAAGGTTATAACTCGCAGTTATGGAGAAGAGCCCAGAAGACATGTAGTGATTTCACCAGTTGAAATTAAGGGGTAGTTTTAAGGAGGTGGGGAATAGAGCTAGTTTTTCTATTCTCCCTCTATAATATGACTATGGATCTTAGTGATACTATAGCTGCTATTTCTACTCCCTTAGGGGAAAGCGGAATTGGGATCGTTCGTTTAAGTGGTTCAGATTCTCTATCCATAGCAGGTAGGTTATTCTTCTCATCCACCGGTAAGAGTATAGATGGGATCGATACTCATACCATCAACTATGGCTATATCAAAGACCCCGAATCTGGCGAGGTGGTAGATGAGGTTCTATTAACTGTAATGCGTGCTCCACGAACCTATACCAGAGAAGATATTGTGGAGATAAATTGTCATGGAGGATTTTTTCCTTTAAGGCAAGTCTTAGAGTTAGTGTTGGAGGGGGGAGCGCGCTTAGCCGAGCCAGGGGAGTTTACTCAGAGAGCTTTTCTGAATGGTCGCATAGATCTAGCGCAAGCAGAAGCGGTGATAGATCTAATCAAGGCTAAAGCCGAAGTTAGTATGAAAGTAGCGATGGAGCAGCTAAAGGGGAAATTATCCGCTGAGATCTCCGAGCTAAGACGTGAACTTCTTTCCCTGTTAGCTCACTTAGAAGCTTTGTTAGATTTCCCTGAAGATGAGATAGAGGAGTTGGATGAGGAGGAGCTTATAGGCAAAGGCGAAGATATCTCGAATCGTCTAGGGGAGTTGATCGCCTCTTTTGAGGAGGGGCGTATAGTCAGGGAAGGACTCAAGGTAGCTATAGTAGGAAAACCTAATGTGGGGAAATCGAGCCTTCTTAATGCTCTATTGGAGGAGGAGAGAGCGATAGTTACTCCTTTTCCAGGAACGACTCGCGATACTATAGAGGAGTACTTAAATATCCGAGGACTCCCCCTTAAAATTCTAGATACAGCCGGATTGAGAAGCACCGAGGAGCTTGTAGAGAGTTTAGGAGTTGAGAGGGCTTTATCCTCCCTGGAGAAAGCTGATCTAGTGTTATTAGTGCTTGATGGTTCTGAGGATTGGGGAGAGGAAGATGAGAGGATATTAAAGATGATAGGGGATAAAAGGGCTATCATAGTGCTTAATAAGATCGATCTCCCTCTCCGTTTAAACGAGGGTGAACTCAAAAGATATGTAGATGGTCGTCCTTTGGTCAGAATATCGGCTAAGTATCTTCAAGGATTAGCTGATCTTGGGGATTCGATCCTTGAGACGGTGATGGAGGGAAGGGTTGTAGCGAAGGATACTATCCTTATCAGCAATGTTCGGCACAAATCGGCTTTGGAGAGGGCAGAGAAATCTCTTAAAGATTCGCTTTCTGCTTTTAGAAGAGGATTTTCTCCCGATTTAGTAGCTATAGATCTTAGAGAGGCCGTTGAAGCTTTGGGAGAGATGACTGGAGAGAACACGACTGAGGAAATGCTTGATATGATCTTCAGCCAGTTCTGTATAGGAAAGTGAGCTTCAGGAGCGCTATAATCTATCTAAATGGTGGATAGGGTTTATGAGAAGAGCTATGAGGTTATAGTAGTTGGAGCGGGTCATGCTGGTTCCGAGGCGGCCTTAGCCGCGGTGCGTTTTGGGTGTAGCACTCTGCTCTTTACTATCAATATGGATACTATTTCCCACTTGCCTGGGAGTCCTGCTTTCGTTGATTATCCCCTCTTAGATAGGATTGAGGAGCTAGGGGGGGAAATGCCCCATAATGTCAGGAGAAATTGTATCCATTTGGATAGGGAGTTGGGATATTTTAAATCTATAGTTGACAAAAGAAAGTATAACCTAAATATGAAATATTTGCTGGAGAAGAGGGAGGGTTTAGATATAAAGCAGGATATCGTAACCTCTCTCTTAGCAGAAGATGGTAAAATTCGGGGAATTAAGACTATAATTGGTATAGAATATAGGGCGAAGGCGGTAATACTAGCAACAGGGACATTTCTACGAGGAGTTCTACATCTGGGAGAATCTCTTCAATCAGGAGGGAGAGATAGCGAGTTCTCCGCCGACGAGTTATCTCGTGATCTCCGAGAGTTAAGACTAAGATTAAGACGAGGGAGAAGGTCCTCCCCGTCGGTTGTAGATATCTCTTCTATAGATAGATCGGTTTTAAAAGAGATCCCCAGCTTGCCTTTGGGGAAGGGAGGTTTTCTCCCCTGTTGGTTACTCGAGGGGGAGAGAGAGATAATTTTAGAGCCTGAGAGTTATCCTGCGAAAGAATTTTACCTCGGAAAGCTAAGCGATGAATTACATCTTGACGGTGAGGAGGGCCTACGGAGGTTACCAGGATTTACTGAAGTAAAGTTTGTTAAAAGTGGCTATGAGGTTGAATATGATCAGCTAGAGGCTGGACAGTTGAAAAACACCTTGGAATTTAAGAGTATAGGTGGTTTATTCGCGGCTGGAGAGTTCATTGGTAGAACTACCTACGAGAGTGCCGCCCTTCAAGGTTTAATAGCTGGTGCTAATGCAGCCTGGGGAGCTAAGGGAGGAAAGCCCATATACTCCGAAGAACTGCTCCCTAAAGGATTTTGAATTCGATTATCGAGGAGGGATGATTGCTCCTTCTATAGAGGTTAGTGAGATGATTAGGCGGATTATTATTACAATTCTGTTTTTATCCTCGCTTTTAGCAGGGGGATGTATCTGGTTGGGGAGGGAGGTTGTAGAGCCGCCTTCCTTCAATGTCAGCAGATTAGGACGAGTAGCTGTTTTGCCCTTTAAGAACAATACTGTGGTATATAATGCGGGGAATTTAGTAGCGGGTCGGATAAGGAGATTGCTCATTGAGAACGCGGACCAGTTCGAAGTAGCCAATATAAACTATACTGCTTTAGCGCTTGATGAGGGCTCTTTAGCTATGGTAGATGAACTTGATTCCCATTGGGCCCAAGAGATGGGAGAAAAGTTGAATGTCGATTCTCTCATCGCAGGAACGGTTGCTTCCTGTTCTGTGAGCGAGATTAAGATCGAGGAGTGGTATAATTCCAATAGGGAGAGGGAGAAAATTCTCCACGCTGAGAAGAGGGCTTGGATATCGGTTAGATTACGGGCTATAGACGCAGAAACTGGAGGTATTATCTGGGGAGGGAAGGAACGTTTCAGCCTTTACGCCTCAGATATATACTCTGAAGATGAGGGATATGATCTTCCCTCCGATCAAAGTATGATTAGATCTTTAATTCGAGAAGTGGCCAAGAGATGCGCCCAAAATTTTTATCGTTATAGAAAGATAGTCCTGTTTTGATTATAAATAGGGGGTAGAAGAGGGATTTTCCCTCTGAGGATTAACCAGTGGCTGAGCAAATAATAGGACATTATAGGATATTGGATATCATCGGTAAAGGTGGTATGGGAATCGTATATAGGGCTGAGGATATAAATCTGGGAAGGATCGTAGCTTTGAAGATCCTTGGGGATGAAGCTGCCGATAATATCAGACGCTTCTATCGAGAAGCTCAAGCTGCTGCCAGCTCCGATCATCCTAATATAGTCACTATATATGAGGTAGGCAAGCAGGATAATATCCATTTTATAGCTATGGAGTATATTGATGGAGTTAGCTTGAGAGTTATAGTGGACAATGGTGCTCCTCTGCCAGTGAATCAAGTTATAGATATAGTTATCCAGTTATGCGACGCTTTAAGTAATGCTCATCAAAGAGGTGTCGTTCATCGAGATATTAAATCCACTAATATTATGATAACTGATAATGGGCGGGTAAAGATTACGGACTTCGGTCTAGCTAGGCTAGCTGGAGCTTCTAACTTGACCGAAACTGGCTCCATTATGGGTTCGATCCCCTATATGTCCCCTGAGCAGGCGGTGGGAGATGTCGTTGATAAACGAAGCGATATTTATTCGACAGGGGTAGTCCTCTATGAGCTTTTAGTGGGGAGAACCCCCTTTGCTAAAAATAATATTGTGTCTGTTCTTTACGCTCATCTAAACGAGGAACCTCGGCGGTTGAGAGATATAAGACCGGATATCCCAGTGGAATTAGAGCGGATAGTTATGAAGATGATCAAGAAGAAGTTAGAGGAACGTTATCAAGATATGCCCGATGTTTTGCAAGATCTTAGGGACTTTAAAGCTCACCTAAAGGGAGAAGCTGTTCTTAAATTTGATAAAAGTTCTTTTATCAGTAAATCTAGCGGAGATAGAAAGGATAGAACTCATCCCTCGATAGGAAGATATCTTAAGGGCAATCTTAGAGATAAAGAGGGCGATTCTAGAAGAGGCGAAGTTATCTCAGAAGATATATCATCTGTTGAATTTGATGCTAGAGAACTACTGAAGAAGGTAGAGATAGATTCTAGCAAATATGAATCTGAATCTTCTGAAGAGCTAAATGATGAGATAACAGATTTAGAAGGGTATAAATTTGAGGATTTATTAGAGTTATTAAAAGATGAGGATAGTCTGACAAGATTATTAGCTGTTGATGCTCTAGGGAAGAGTGGGAATGAGAGGGCGGTTGAACCTCTGATAGATTTGATGTTAAGGGATAAGGATCATTTTGTCCGAAACGTCGCCTCCGAGGCCTTAGGGAGTTTGAAGAGTGAAAGAGCTGTTGATATCCTCCTCGATAAATTGGGTAGTGATGATCCCACTGTGCGTAGGAATATAATCTTAACTTTGGGAAGATTAGGTGGTAAGCAGGTATCAAAGGCTTTAGAACAAGTAGCCCTTTCCGATGGGAATAGCGAAGTTCGAGGACATGCGGTTGATTCTTTGGGATTACTAAAAGATGAAGCAGGGAGTGAGATCTTAGTTAAAGTAGTTCTAACTGATGAGGATATCGCTGTATCTGAAAGAGCTATAAATGTCTTAAAAGATGTTAATTCTCCTGAGATGATAACTGCTTTGATCCAAGGCCTCTCTCATCGTAAGACATTTGTAAGATCCAGGGCAGCTAGGGCTTTGGGAAGAATTGGGGATAAAAGAGCAATCAAGCCCCTATTGAGACTTCTTTCGACTTCAGATGTAGTTCTTCGAAGGGCGGTCATAGAAGCTTTGGGAAGGATAGGGGATAAAGAAGCACTACCTTATCTACAGCGGCTATTAAAAGATCCAGATGTGTATAACATAGCTTCTAAGACTATTCAGAGGATCCGAGAAACTACATCTGGACTTTCTGATTAACAGCCGTTAAATTCCGCCGAATATCAAAGTTTCCAAGCGAGCTATAGTTATGCTCGCTTTTATTATGATAGGATACCGAGGTCAGACCGTCATCCCTATTGAAGATAGTTAATGACATATCGAGCTGAGGAGGAGCGAATTATGTCTTTTAGATGGAGTATGATTTTAGCCATATTTCTGACTATATTTATCATAGGTGAGGTCTTGGCAGAAGGAGAAACTTCTGTTTCCTTAACCTTGGAGGAGAGTATAGAGATAGCTATGGAGAGCAATTTAAGTGTTTACATAGTGGGAAAGAAGATCGCTTTGGCTAAGGAGGGGGTAAAATTAGCCAGATCAGGATATTTACCTACTATAGATCTTAACCTAAGTTATACTCAGTTAGAGAGGGCTCCTACGACGACTATCCCTGAGATGACTATAACTGTAGGGACTGATCCGGTGACTGGTGAACCTATAGAGATAACGGTCCCTGCTACTACTGTTGAAGTAGGATCTGAGGGACAATATTCCTCTCAACTCTCCTTGTCTCAGACGGTATATGCAGGAGGACGTATTCTCGCGACGATAAGTCAAGCGAAGGCTGGGCAGGATATAGCGGAGAATGAATATATTATAGCTGAACAGGAATTGATTCTAAACGTTAGTAGAGCTTATTACGGGGTATTATCGGCTCAGCAAATCCTCAAGGTCGCGGAGGATGCCTTGGAGCAAGTGAAGGCTCATGTGAAGAGTGCTCGGGCGCTCTTTGATGCTGGTATATCCTCCGAGTATGATGTCTTAAGAGCAGAGGTCCAACTAGCCAGCGTTAAACAGGATCTAACTGGGGCAGAGAACGAGTTAAAATTAGCTAAAGCTGTCTTTAATAACGCGCTGGGGAGGGACCTAGAGAGCGAGGTAGATCTAGCTGAAGAATTAACCTATGAATCCCTTGAACTAGATTTAGATGCTAGCTTAAAGATGGCTTATGAGAATAGACCTGAGATAAAGCAACTAGAGGCGAGTGAGAAAGTGAATAAGGCAGCACTTAAGATGGCTGAGGGTGAGAGGTTGCCTAGTGTAATTTTAGCGGGAGATTACCACTGGAGTGATAAGGTTCTCCCTGAGGATGCTAGTTGGTCGGTTACCTTGGCGGCTAGTTTTAATATATACAACGGAGGAGCAACGGGCGCTAAGATAAATCAGGCGAAGGTGAATCTAGCTCAGGTTGAGGCGAGTAAAAAACAGTTGCTTCAAGGGATAGCGTTGGAAGTCAGGCAAGCCTATTTAAAATCTGAAGAGGCAAAAGAGAGAATCGAAGTTAGCAAAGTAGCAGTAACTCAGGCTGAAGAAGGTTTAAGGATAGCCGAGATCAGGTATGAGAATGGATTAGCTCCTAGTGTCGAGATATTGGATGCTCAGACGGCTCTGACTCAAGCTAGGACTAATTATGTTCAAGCTATGGTCGATTATAAATTGGCGATAATAGAACTGAAGAAAGCGATGGGGACTCTAGGGAGATAGCAGAACTGATTAACCTACCTCTTTGAGGAGGGAATAAAAAGGCACGTTTAGGAGGAGGCTATCCGCCAGGACTTATCCTCTCTGAAAGGAAACTTTTGCTTCCAATAAAACTCAAGGTTAAAAAGTTTCCTTTTAGGTAGCTCCCTAACTTTCAAACTCGAGATAGCGAAAGGAGGAATTATTTTAATGATAAGTAAAAAGAGATTATCAAAGATCATTATCTTCATAGTTACATTTCAGATGATAGTTGGACAACCGATATTGTTAGTTTATGCTCAGGAAGAAGCGGGGGTGATTTCTGAGACTGGAAATATCTCTGCCTTCAGGGAAGCACAGGTGTTCTCCAAGATGGCAGGGAGGATAGAGAAGATAGATGTTGAAGTAGGTAGTGTGGTAAAAAAGGGAGATGTTATAGCTGTTTTAGATAGTAAGGAGATAGCAGTCTCGGTAAAGCAGGCAGAGGCATCTTTAGATGCGGCTAAGGTTAAGTTAGCCCAAGCTGAGCTAACTTTAAAGCTTAGAAAGATTCAGGTAAATAGTGAGATAGCTCAAGCTGAAGCTGGCTTGGCAGTGGCAAAGGTTCGCTTAGAGCAGGCAAAGAAAGGGGTGGAGTTACAGGATAAGCAGTTGAAGAGTCAGGTTACACAAGCGGAGTCAGGATTAGAGGTAGCTCAAATTAGGGTTGAGCAGGCGAAGAAGGGGATGGAGTTACAGGATAAACAGGTGGAGAGTCAGGTTACACAGGTGGAGTCGAAGTTAGAGGTAGCTCAAATTAGAGTTGAGCAGGCAAAGAAAGGGATGGAGTTACAGGATAAGCAGGTGGAGAGTCAGGTTACACAAGCGGAGTCAGGATTAGAGGTAGCTCAAATTAGAGTTGAGCAGGCGAGGAAGGGGGTGGAGTTACAGGATAAGCAGTTGGAGAGTCAGGTTACACAGGCGGAGTCAGGGTTAGAGGTAGCTCAAATTAGGGTTGAGCAGGCGAGGAAGGGAGTGGAGTTACAGGATAAGCAGTTGGAGAGTCAGATAGCACAAGCAGAGTTGGGATTAGAGGTAGCTAAGACTAGGCTGGAAC
>CAZSTA010000117.1:0-11184 GCA_964609495.1 uncultured bacterium
TAAGAGATCCTGACCGGTGGAGACATCTAAGATGAAGACATCATATCTTCCATCACTATCATCATACTTATAATAGGCAAGCTTATCTCCATCGGGCGACCAATCTGGTTCTAATATCTCATTCCCCTTTCGCTTAAAGTAGGTCAGACGCTTGACTTGGGGCAAACCTCGCTCATCCATCTCCCTAAGATCTATAATGTATAGATCGGAATGACCATCCCTAGTCGAACAGAAAGCTAATCTTTCTCCATCAGGCGACCAAGTGCAATACATATTCTCCGCAGGATAATCCGTAATATTAATGGGGTGCTTTCCATCAGGATACATGAGGAATATATCCTTATCGCTGGAAGTGGCGCTATAGCGATGGAAAGCTAATTTATTAACATCTGGATTGGTCCAGATTACCTTCACTCTCCTGGAGGAGGAAACCGAATTTCCTCCCGGTCCATCATTCACATATAGGTTGATCACATACTCCCCATCAGCAGTTGGAGGAGAATATATTACCTCAGAGCCACTGCTGGATATCATATTTCCCCAACCACTTCCCGAGACGCTCCACTCGTAAGTAAGGGGATCTCCATCAACATCCTCGACGCTAGCTGATACATATATCGAACTATATAGAACCACGAGAGCATCTGGTTCATCTTGAGCCCTGAGGGAGCTATCAACCCCGACACTTATACCCTTGATCGTAGGAGGGTTATTAGGAGAAGGAGGAGACTCCTTTTTGAATACCCTTATCTCCAAACAGCCCATCACTTTCTCTTTTCCATCAGAGATCTCTACTGTCGCTTTATAATCCCCTGGAGTATCACCTGCGGTATAGGTAACTCTTTGTCCCTTATTAGAGGATAAAGTCCCTTTCTCCACGCTCCAGGTATAAGTCAGTTTATCTCCATCTGCATCTCGACCCTCAGCATAGAGGATCGCTTTGCCTCCCGTAGCTACTGTGGAGGGATTAGCCCCCATCCTGATTATCTCGGGAGAATGATTAACCGGCATATTCTCAGCACAGCCCATAATTAAATTGAGAATTAATAATTCCGAAACGATCAAGATGAGATTTTTTTTCATAGTTATTACCAGTCATGAAAACTATTAATTGAGCGGGTTTTCTTCCGTTTTCCGATCTCTATCCTCGACTTTCCCTCAAGTATAAGGAAACTTTTTAACCTTATATATTTTTGCCGGCAAAAGTTACCAGAACACTTGAGTTTTGTTCGAGGCAAAAGTTTCCTTTATGCTGACCAGAGCTGCAATCCTCTGAAATCGAAGTTGAAATCTATGATTCTCGCTCCTGCAGACTCTAACACTTTCCTAACATCATCCTCTCGATCGGAATCGCAGTAGAATAGCAAACATCCTCCTCCGCCAGCTCCACAACCCTTCCCTCCCAAAGCACCATTTTTAAGAGCGGCCTTAAACAGATAATCTATATAATCGTTGGTAACTGAGGTATCCCACATCTTCTGACATTCCCAATTCTCCAATAAAATCTCGCCGAGGCGATCTAATTCCCCTTCCGTCAAAGCTTCTCTCATATCTAAAGCAAGCTCCTTTAGTTTATAAAGAGATTCGGATATCTCAGTCCTTTCCTTATAGCCTTGAAGATTGCTGACTATATCGCCAGAGAGCCTCGATTTTCCAGTATAACACAAGACTAGATGTTTCTCCAAATCATAAATAACTTCATCCTTGATCTTCAACTGATGAGGGATAACCACATCTTCAAACTCTATATAGTTAAAACCACCGATAGAGGCGGCATATTGATCTTGCTTCCCCACCACGATGCTTAATTCCTCGATCTCCAGCTTCTGGGCCAATTCTGCTATTTCTGACTTGGTGAGTCTATCTTCCTCAGTATAACTAAGTAATCCTATTAAAGCTACTCCTACCGAGGCCGAAGTCCCTAATCCTGAGCCAGGGGGGGCATCACAGCGGGTCAAAATGTCCATACCAAAATCTATCTTCAACCTCTTGATCGCTGCCTTTATCAGATCGAGATGACCATCGTATTCTAGCTCTCGCCAATGAGCAACCTCCACCGAGGTATCGAAGTCCTGAGATATTATCTTAACTGCCTCAGAGTCATCATCTCTCCGACGAAGGGTGCAATAGGTATAGCGATTAATAGTCGCGTTTACAACTGCCCCTCCCACCTCCTCCGCGAAGGGCGATAAATCTGTTCCTCCTCCAGCGAAATCGATTCTAACTGGAGCTCGACTGCGTAGAATCATCAGTTCAAACCCTCCTTGAAAGGAAACTTTTTTACCTTAAATTTATTGGAAGCAAAAGTTTCCTTTGTGTAAAGTCTGCTCAATTACCAATTTCATTTTTCATCTTATAAGCGTTCTCTTCTCCGAATATCCTGAAGATAAGAAGTATTAATAAGGGAATATAATAGTATATAGCTATCATATCTGCAAATAATATAAAACTGAGATAAGCTAAAGATATATAGAGAAAGCAATCGCTCGAAGTTCTTATTCTACTATAGGCTAAGATCATTACTATTAGAAGTAGAATTATCTGAATCGGTTGTAAATATCTGCTCTTTCCCCAAAGATAAAACCATCCTGAGAATCCAATAACTTCCATCCAAGCTTGGTTCTGTTCCCACTTCTCCAAGGCGAATCTTTGCAGGCGAAATATGGTGGATTCCAAGAACGAACTTATACTACCGATCATAAAGGGCAAGATCAGAAGAGAGGCGACGAGAAGAGAGATAATCGCTAACTCAAATAATTTCCTCAATCCCAATCTTTTATATAAATAGACCAGCAAAACTGGAACGAATACTAAAGCGGTCTGGAGTGTGGACAGGGATAATCCGAAGAATAAAGCTGACCATCCGAATCTTCTCCTTACCAAGAGGAAGAAAGATATGGTGAAGAACATCCAAAAGACGGGAACCTCAGAGGTTACATCATTCAAAATAGCCTCTCTAGTGTAGAAAAAAGCGATGAGAGGGGCTAGAAGAAGGGGACTCTCGTTTATATCCGCTTGCGCGAGCTTATATAACAGATAGATTATAACTAGCGTCGCTATGATATTCGCCAAGCGGATATCGATCCCTAAAGCGTAGAAAGGGAGATAAGTCAACCACGTCAAAGGAAGATATACAAGGGGAAATTTCCAAGGCATATAGAGAGCGTGGTAGGGATTTACCCCGCGGAGGAAATTGGCACACGCCTCTTGAACTATCGGCAACATATCAGCTCTTCTATAGTCCAAAGGGATATGGGTTATAAGCAATGTCCTATAGACGATCCCTATGATAACGATGAAGAGCAGAATCCTCCCCCAAGAAGGAGGTTTGAGGAATAAGAATATAAAGCTTGCGAAAGAGAGAAGAAAAAATATTAAGAATACGTAGTTCATCTGAACTACTGGACGATAGAAAGATCTGAAAAAGGATATAGCTAAGAATAACGCCCCTACCGATATATTTATTCTCTTTTCAGAGAGCCTATCAAGATCGATAATCTTTGTCTCCAAGCGGAAAATCGATTTTCGGCTAAAGGATATATTCCTAGCAATACCTGGAAAAAGAACGAAGATAGTTACCCCTATAAAGATCAATGTGGCGATCAGCATTGCCAGGCGAGGGAGGAGCTTCAACCCTCCATGTAAGGAGATCATCGCCGCTAGCACGATTACACCCAAGCTACTCAGTTGCTTCCCTTTTATATCTGTCATAAATAATTAAGGGGATAAAGGAAATTACATCTAGTATCCTTATAAGGATTTAGATAAGGGCTCCAAAGGTCGATAGCTTCTTTCTTGGCGATGTGTCTTTGGAATATGTAATAAATCATACTCAGCAAAGTTTTTACATCCTCCATATAAATCTGGTTGTAAAGTTATTTCTTCTACTATTTCTATTACACTCTCACGGAAAAGATGCTTATTGAGTTCTATTCCTATACCCACTCTATTATATTTAGCCGCGACTATTGCTGTTGTAAAACTTCCCGCGAAAGGGTCTAATATAATTTCACCAGGATAAGTATAGTTCAATATAGCCATCTCAGGTATATCTTCCGGAAAGGGAGCGGTGTGTCCTAAAACGTTCTCGCCTTTTGAATTTATCTTTATTACTGGGGGAAAACGAACGATATCTTTTCGCCATTTTTTGATTAAACTTTCGGGAATTTTATATTCTTTTGTTTGATGTCTTTGAGTTATATTGGTTTTAAGGGAAAATCGCTTACCTCTATTTGATTTACTTCTCACGAAACAATTTTCATTATTACATTCCCAGCTTTGTAAACCGATTTCAGATTGGGTATTGTCATTTACTTTTAAACAACCGCAGATGGGACAGGGATAGCGCGTTTTATCTAATCTATGTTTATGGAAAATAAGAATATGTTCGTAACAATTTACTGGATATTGATAAAATGGATACGGTTTATCTCCGTGTTTATGCCTTTGTGTTTGCACCTCTCCTTTGTCCCAAATGTAATCGTCTATAAAAGTGAAGCCTATTTCCTCAAAAAGTTTAATGAAATATGCACCAAGCGGGATCCTCCTTTTACCCCACACTGATTTAGTCACCAATCCGTCATTATCATAAATATCACCAACATTAAACACGAATACCCTATGATTATCCAGCACCCTATAACACTCTGTAAGAATCTCTTTCATATCTAAAAAATAGTCATTCAAGTTTTCCCATTTAGAGTATTCCCTGGCATTATAATAGGGGGGCGAAGTGACTATTAGATGCACAGATTCGGATTTCATTCTTCTTAAAACTTGATAACAGTCGCCCCATACAAGTTTTATCTGTGAACTCTTGTCCTCAATAAATTTACCCAGTTCCGCGTCATAATGAGGAGAAGTTTTCAATTGATATTGTCTCTTAGCTAATTCACAATAAACTTTATCAAAGTAATCTATATATTCTTGGGTTGAATTTCCTTGATAAGATTTTAGTAACTCAAATAGCTCTTGAAGTTCCTCATCTGAGAACTGCCCTTTTAGATATGATTCGCTTATCCTTATAATATCATCGAAGTAATTCCCGAATATTAGTTCTTTCTCACTCGCCATCTTTACCACCTATTTATTAATATTGCGAGCAAAAGTTTCCTCCGTCTCTTCTCTCTTCACCGAACCCCCTCTCCCGTTAGGACTACCTTGATCGTATTTACCATAATTTTAAGATCGAGCAGTAAGGATTGATTCTTAACATAATATAGATCATATTCCGCTTTCTCTTTGGGGGAGAGATTGTAACGTCCGTTTATCTGAGCCAGACCGGTCATCCCTGGTTTGACCTCCAACCTCTTATACCAATCCTTTATCTCCTTACTGAACTGATCAGAGAATATCGGTCTCTCCGGTCGAGGGCCAACTATACTCATCTCCCCTCTCAGGACATTATACAAATTGAGAAGCTCATCTAAGCTGGTTCTTCTCAAAATCCTGCCTGGAAGTGTAATACGAGGATCGTTCTCCTCAGTCACAGTAGGACCAGTTTCATCCTCCGCACGATCGATCATCGAGCGAAACTTGTAGATAATAAAAGATCTGCCTCCTCTTCCCACCCTCTCTTGCCTGAGAATAGGATCCCCAGGAGAATCCAGTCTGATAAGGAGAGCGATGATCAGCATAAAAGGGGAAAAAATCACTAAACCTATAAGGGATATTATTATATCCACAACCCTCTTGACGAATCTATACCATCTTTGATAGGGGGTATCTCTAAGCTCAATTAAGGGGATCCCTTCGATCTGACCGATCTTCGCCTTACCAGTTACGATATCATAAAGATCAGGAGTGATCTTAACCCTTACGTGCATCTTCTCTCCCTGAAAGATAGTATCTAAGATAGCAGAATGCTTCTCCGGAGGAACAGCAATTATTATCTCCTCTACATTCTCCTCGACTACTATATCGCTTATATCATCCCTGTTCCCCAAAACCCTTAGATCATTTATGACCTCTCCTGGTCTTCGCAGATCCTCGTCGATAAAGCCTGCTATCTGATAGCCTAGGCGGGGACGCCTCTGAATCTCGGAGGCGATCTCTTGTCCCCTATCTCCGGTTCCCACGATCAATACCTTGGTGGTTAATCCCCTCCACCGAGGGATCTTATAGATCACCGCTCGCCAACCAGTTAAAAAGATGATATTTAATAGCCAGCTATAGACTAACGCCCCTCTAGGGAAGGAGAAAATCCTCACGAACCAAGTAGTAGCCATAACGACCACCAATCCCAAAGTCACCGCCATTATCACTGAAAATAGGAGATCTATAAAACTGGTATCCCGACCGTTATAGAGATCAAAGAAGTAAAAGGTGAAGATCATTATGACCGTTATATAAACCGCGGTATCCATATACACCTGTAGATCTTTCTCAGGTATATCCCACTTAAATCTTAGAAGAAAAGCTAAGAAAGTAGCTAGATTAATCAGAATTATATCTACTAGAATAGATAAAACGATTCTACTTCGGATGCGCATATTCGCTCCCCACTTTTTTAACCTAAAGCCTCATAAGAAAACGAAGCGCCTTAAAACCCTCTGCATACTCTACCAGCCCTTGCAATCCTCGATACCTAGCCAGTGACTTCATAATCTCCAATATCTTCAGACTCTTGGCATCCTGCGACTTATGAGCTTTAATAGCAGCTATCTTCTCATCGATAACCTCGCTGATATCGATAAAGACATCCGGTTCGAAGCTCATACTGGTTGGTCCCTCATACATCAACACTCGGTTATGAAATCTAGTAGCTGATATCCCGGCATAAGCTAAGTTCCGATGATCCTGATGAGTATCGGATGGAGAAGGCATATAAACTATATCAGGCGTAATTCTATCCATAACTGACTCGATAAGGGATATCGATTCTCTGCTCACCGGCAATTCGGTGTCCTTAAATTCTCCCCAAAATATCCTCTTCACTTGCAAAATAGCAGATGATTCCTCCTGCTCTATCATCGTCCTAACCCTTGGTTCCCCTCCCATAGAACCATCGGTCAGAATAGCAAGATATACCCCGTCCCCTCGACGAGAGTGCTTTATTAAAGTTCCTCCACATCCTAACTCGATATCATCTGGATGAGCTCCTAAAGCTAATACATTCAACGATAAATCCACTCCCTGAAGTTATAAGAATACCTCTTCCCAATAACGAAGCATTGTCAACCCCTCTTTGAATTCTCCATCGATATTCACTTCATATCCCAAAGCTAACTTCACCAATAGCAAAGGAGTATCGATCCCAGCGGCTATAGTCAAAGGCAGTCCCCCCGAGAAGCGAGGGTTTATCTCCGTAAACCATATCTCACTATCAATCATACATTGAATATTAGATGGTCCCTTGATCTTCAGCAAGCTGGCTATTCTCCTTCCATACTCTATTAACCTATTATCTTTGACAATTCTACCCTTATAGGAGATGCCCGCCTTTGTCTCGATCCTCTCCCTAGGGACGACCGCGATAACCCTCCCCTCTAAGTCTGATAGCGTATCTAAGGTATATTCCTTTCCCTCTATATATTTTTGAATGATGGGATCGGGAACGTGTTTGATAAGAATATCTAGCTCTTCTTTCGTATCTACCCGAACGGTATCCCTGCTTCCTCTACCTCTCCTGGGCTTGATGATAAGGGGATAATCAACTGACTTCGTTCCCCTCTCCTCTTCCCTAAGAGAGAAATATCCAAGCTCTTCGGGAAGATAGGTTATGGGAGTAGGAATATCGTTCTCCAGGAAGAATTTATAAGTTTTGATCTTATCTTCGCAAGTTTCTATAGCATCGGGCTCGGATATAGTGAGCGCGACCCCTAATTCCTCGAATTTCTCCCTGCTTTGGGCTAAAACGAAGGATTCGGCATCGACCGTGGGGATTAAAACCTTTATCCCCTCTCGGCGACATATATCGGCAACGCTTGTCAGAAAGTGGCTCTCAGTTGCGGCCGGTAAGATATAGAATTTATGTCCCAGATACAACCCCGCGGAAAGAGGATTCATATCAGCCACAATTACCCTCAATTCCAACTCGTTCTGTTTTAACAGCGACTTAACAACTGCTACCCCGGCTGGACCTCCGACCCCGGTTACCATAACAGGGATAATGCTCATTCTACTAGCTCCTTCTTTCTAACTGTCTTCCAGCTAGTCCTCCTCTCTCCTCTGAGATATCTATACAATCCAAGCAAGAGGGCGAGGTTAGCAAAGCAGAAATAAAAAGGCGAAGAGAAAAACTTTGATCTCCTCCTTCTTTCCTCCCATATCGCTCCCGCCCCTGCTAAAGAGTAAAATATAACCTGCCCGATAAACACAACCTGATAAAGAAATCCCTGCCTCAATAAGGATATATTAGTCGAGAAGATAGCTATTAGGAATAGAGGGATCATCCAACGTAATACCTTATGAGAGATAAGCTGCCAAGTTATGAAACCATAGCGGAAGGGATTCAAAAGTGGCTTAACCTCAAATAGGCTATGATAACCCCCTAAGGCGACTCTAACTCTACCTCCGATCCCTCGCACCGTGATACTCGAAAGCTCCTCCATAGACACTGCCTCTGGCTCATATACCACTCTATAGCCCTGACTTGCGACCTTCAGGGGTTGAGCGAAATCACCAATGGCGGCTTCATCTAGGGGGGTATATAACTCTCGCCGAAGGGCATACATCGCTCCGCTGGAGCCGGTCATCGAGGACAGACTACTCTCCTTATGTTTGAGAAAGGTTTCATAACTCCAGTAAGCAGTTTCATTCTTCTCAGAGGAATCCTGCTCGCCAGGAATGAAATGAAGCTCCCCACTTACTCCTCCCACCTCGGGATCATTGAAGCTTCGCACTAGCTTCCTTATCGCACGAGGCTTATACATGACGTTGGCATCGGAGAATACTAGAATATCTCCCCTAGCTATAGGAACTGTGCGATTCTGAGCTGAGGTAGGTCCTCCATTGGGAGTAAGAGCATTAAGCAGAACTCCTTGAGAAGAATACTCCCCTACTATCTCATTGGTCCTATCAGTTGATCCATCAGAGGCAACGATTATCTCCAGTTTATCCTCGGGATAATCCAAGCCGAGCGAATTCTCAATCTTCTCTCTGATAACATCTTCCTCGTTATAAGCGACGATGATCAAACTAACCGAGGGTTCGATATCAGCCTTATTTATCGGCTTCCTCAGAAAGACGGCTAAGATACCGATTATGAGAGGATATCCAAGATAAACATATATAACTATAAATATAGAAAGCCAAAATATAAACTTCAGCAAATCGCCATCATCCTCATAAGATAGAAATTGGAAATAGGCACTCTCTATCTAGCTTCTTCCCAATACTTTAAGAACAAAACTGCCCTCATATAACTCCTGCCAATTCGCCCTGACGGGAAGACTTAAGAGGCCCATGAGGAGGAGGATTATCCTTGAAGGGTAACTGTTCGCAATATCCGAGGGCGAAATCGAGAGCGTGATCAGGGTATTGGTAAATAGAGCGGATAGTAACACCAACCCGATCGTTGCTAAAGGTTGAGAACGTAACCTGGAGGGAAGTCCCCCTATCAAACCGCGAAAGATATCAATCCCTCCCCTATAAATAGTCGCTAAAATCTTCATTACTAATCTCATAAGGAAACTGTTATCAGCCGACTGCTTCTTATCTTGAGGTAAGGAGATCCTCAACGCGGCTGCGGATAGCCCAGCTATTAGCCAGAAATTCTCCATTATCCTGGGGGATTGAAAGCCGTCAGTAGTTATCCCGAAGATGATAATCCCCACTAATATCCCTAAGCCACCCAGCCCTAGAGATTTACTTAAATTATCCTCAGACCTACGAAGTAAAAGTAGGGAGTTTCTGAATAGAAGAGACAACATAAATATGAAGACCAAAAAGCCTGCTATTCCCGACTCTATCAGGATCCTGAGATAGCTATTATCTGTTGTATAGACCGAAGCATATCCATTCCCGAAGATAGGACGCTTTAGGAATTGCTTCCACATCTGACGCCATATATAGAATCTAGCCTCTAAAGAGGCATCGAAGATAAGACCAGAGCTTCCTAGACGAACCATCCGCTTAATTCTCAGAAAAACTCCTCTAGGCATAATCTCGTAAGCCACTACTCCTAAGAGGATAGCTATTATTAGGACAATAACTATTATCTTGAAATTCTTCTTCGTTAAGGCTAAAGCCAAACCTATAGTAACAAAGGCGGGTATAATCGCTATGAAGGCACTTCTTGTCCCAGAGTAGATCAAAGCGGCGAATAGAAGGGAGAAGGGGACCAGGGAAGCTATCTTCCAGATAAGAGGACGAATATTCAATATAAACGCCAATAGCAAAGAGAGCATAATTAGGGAATAACCAGCTAACGGTCCGGGAGCATCGTACAACTCGTTCCTATATAAGGGCATACCTGCCCTAAACCAGGTATGGGGGAAAACGATGTTGGAGTAATATATAGCATGACCTCCCACTATCACCCCTACAAAAGCGAATAAAACTAAAGCTCTCTTCAACATCCTTCGGCTACTGATTATATTAGCGGCGAAGAGATAAACTATATAGAATTCGCTATATTTCAAGAAATAGAGGATTGAAGGCAGAGGAGAATAGGTAATATATTCTGAAGGATAATTCAAAGTCGCCACCGGTTTTAAGGCTGAGTGTCCTAATATATACCTTCCCGTTGAGAATGCACCTATCATCATATAAATTAAGATCGGATAGAAGAGGGAAGCTTTGTAAAACGTCTTATCTTCCTTTAGGGATATCTTGAAGAGAATACAGAGAAAGAGGAAAGCTATAAAAACATCGTTAAAACGAATCTTCCCCTTCATACTCAGTAATTTAGATAATTCCCATAATTTGAGTACTTCGGGAGAGATAGCTATAAAGAATATCAAGGGTAATATACTCAAGCTCAACCTGGAGGTGGTAACATAGATGAGCAGGGATATTATCAGCAATGCGACTATAAACAGCCCGGCCTTAACTGATAAAATTCCCCCGCCGATTAATATTCCCAGCAGAATCAAACTCAAAGTTATAGATTTGGAAGAAAAGCTCTCAGAAGTTAAATACATAAATATAAAATCTCTCCCCACGAGAGTCTATCTTTAAAGATAAACCCTTACCTGTAAGAATTATACTATAGTCCCAATCTTATGTCAATACCTTTTTGGG
>CAZSTA010000118.1:0-11079 GCA_964609495.1 uncultured bacterium
CGACGTTGCTGAGAGGTCGGCATCGGAGCGGAAGCTGAAAGTCATCCCTGAACTGTAAGCTGAAAGGTAAATACCGAATAGGCTGAGCCGGGACAAGCACCCGTTATAAGGCTTGAGGTATAAGATATGAAGCGTTTTATATCTGTACCTGCCGAGGTCGGCATCGTGAGGTGTCGGCGAATATGGGTGGTATCGTGAAGGTTATAATGACCTCTCACCCCTAACTGAGAGTGTAGTTATCGGGTGAGAGGTTTTTTATTTTGATAATATTTGAGGAGGTGCTTGAGCATGAAGTTAATTGGTGCTGAAGCTTTTGTGGAGACTTTGAAACGAGAGGGGGTTGATACGATCTTCGGGTTTCCCGGAGGTGCTGTATTGCCTATTTATGATATTCTCTACAAAACGCCAGAGATAAGACATATCTTGACTAGACATGAGCAGGGAGCAGCTCATGCTGCCGATGGCTATGCTAGAGTTACTGGGAAGCCGGGGGTGTGCATCGCCACTTCGGGACCAGGAGCTACCAACCTGGTAACTGGGCTTGCCACCGCCAGTATGGATTCGATCCCCGTTGTAGCTTTCACTGGACAGGTCCCTACTAGCCTCATCGGAAATGATGCTTTCCAAGAGGCAGATATCTTCGGAATCACCTCCCCAATCACGAAGCATAACTACTTGGTTAAGGATGCGAAGGAGTTGCCTCATGTGTTGAGGGAAGCCTTTCACATCGCTAAGACGGGACGACCGGGACCGGTGCTAGTAGATCTGCCTAGAGATGTCCAACTAACTGAGATAGATTACGAATATCCGAAGGAAATAAATCTCAGAAGCTATAAACCAACCTATAAAGGACATATGAGACAGATCAAACTTGCGGCGAAGGCGATCGCCGAGGCGAGGAGACCGGTGATAATAGCTGGGGGAGGAATCATCATATCGGGAGCCTCGGAAGAACTTTTCAAGCTGGCAGAGTTAACCCAAATTCCAGTAACAACTACTCTAATGGGCTTAGGAGTTTTTCCGGAGACTCATCCTCTATCCTTGGGAATGCCAGGGATGCATGGGACTTGGTATGCCAACTATGCCATTACGGAGTCCGATCTAATAATCGCCATCGGAATGAGATTCGATGATAGGGTGACGGGGAAGGTATCGGAGTTCGCTCCCCACGCTAAGGTAATCCATATCGACATCGATCCTTCCGAGATAGGGAAAAATATCCCAGTTGATATCCCTATCGTGGGAGATGCTAAGCTCATCCTCAAGGATATGCTCAAATACTGCAAAAGCGGGAATAGAACGGAATGGCACGATATGATGGATGAGTGGAAGAGAGAGCATCCCCTTAGATATAAACAGGGTAGCAGCCCAAAGCCTCAATATATCGTGGAGCAGATATATGAGGCGACCAACGGGGAGGCGATTATCACCACCGAGGTGGGACAGAATCAGATGTGGGCGGCTCAGTTCTTCACCTATACTAAACCCCGAACCTTTATTTCCTCCGGAGGATTGGGAACTATGGGATATGGATTTCCCGCCTCGATAGGAGCGAAGATTGGACGACCCGATAAGCACGTCTTCTGTATCGCTGGTGATGGTAGTTTCCAGATGAACACTCAAGAGTTGGCGACTGCGGTCGCCAACCAGGTCGGAGTGAAGGTCGCTATCCTCAACAATAAATTCCTGGGGATGGTGCGTCAATGGCAACAGTTATTCTATGATCGCCGTTATTCGGCTACCTGTTTAGAAGATGCTCCTGACTTCGTGAAGTTGGCTGAGGCTTATGGAGCAAAGGGGATAAGAATCAAAGAGGCTGAGGAGGTTCGCCCAGCAATCGAAGAGGCGATCGAAACCGATGGTCCAGTAATTATGGACTTCCTCATACCTAGGGAAGAAAACGTCTTCCCAATGGTTCCTGCTGGAGCTGCGATAAAGGATATGATCGAGGGGTGATGATATGGCTAAGAAACACATTATAACTGCTTTAGTGGAGAATCACCCGGGGGTTCTCTCCCACATATCAGGATTATTCGCCCGTAGGGGATTCAATATCGACAGCCTTGCTGTGGGGAGGACCGAACGGGATGATGTCTCCCGAATGACGATCGTGGTAGAAGGTGATGATAGTATCTTAGAGAAGGTTACTAAGCAACTTAATAAGTTGATAGATGTGATCAAGGTGAGCGATTTCGTCGATACTAGTGTGGTTGATCGGGAGATGATCTTGATCAAAGTCAAGGCTAGTGCTACCACTCGCTCGGAGATTATGCAGATAGTGGATATCTTCCGGGCTAGGATCGTTGATGTCAGCCGAGAATCCCTGATAGTTGAGGTTACTGGTGATGAGGGAAAGCTCTTGGCTATCATCGACTTACTCAGACCGTTCGGGATAATGGAGATGGTTCGCACTGGAAAGATCGCCCTGGCTAGAGGGCAGAAGGCGACAACCGTTTAGGGGTTGAAAATTGAAGATAGAAATTGGAGGGGGAATTTATCCACTTCGATTTCTATCTTCTAAATATGAAAGGAGAGGTGAGATAATTGGCTAATATCTATTATGACCAGGATGCTGATCTCAAAAATCTGGAAGGGAAGACGATAGCTGTTATCGGCTTTGGAAGTCAAGGGCATGCCCATGCCCAGAATCTAAGGGACAGTGGAGTCAAGGTAGTAGTGGGGGAGCTTGAGGGAAGCGAACCTTGGAAGAGGGCGGAAGAGGCTGGACTGACGGTGCTCGTGACTCCAGAGGCGGTGAAGGCGGCGGATATTATTATACTCCTCACTCCAGATATCGGGCAGGATAAGATCTATAAGTCTGCTATTGAGCCTAATCTCAAGGATGGAGATGCGCTTGTCTTTGCTCATGGTTTCAATATTCACTATGGCCAGATAATTCCTCTGCCTACTATCGATGTCTTTATGATCGCTCCGAAGGGACCAGGACACCTCGTGCGCCGGATGTTCGTCGAGGGAGTCGGAGTTCCTATGCTAGTTGCGATCTATCAGGATTACACTGGCAAGGCAAAAGATGTTGCTCTAGCCTATGCTAAAGGGATCGGTGGAACGAGGGCTGGGGTGATCGAGACGACCTTCAAGGAGGAGACGGAGACCGACCTCTTTGGAGAGCAAACGGTGCTATGCGGAGGGGTAACTGCTCTTGTCAAAGCTGGCTTTGAAACGCTGGTAGAGGCGGGTTATCAACCTGAGATCGCCTACTTTGAGTGCCTACATGAGTTGAAGCTGATCGTGGATATGATCTATGAGGGCGGCTTCTCATGGATGCGCTATTCGGTAAGCGACACCGCTAAGTATGGAGATGTCACGGTAGGACCTAAGATCATCACTGCTGAGACGAAGAAGGTTATGAAGGATGTTCTGGAGAAAGTTCAGAACGGACAATTCGCCAAGGAGTGGATCCTAGAGAATCAAGCGAATCGCCCAGTTTATAATGCTTTACTCAAGCGAGAGAGTGAACATCTCATCGAGAAAGTGGGCAAGAAGCTGAGAGGAATGATGAGCTGGATAGAGGAGAAGAAATAGCATATTAATCATAGAATAATTTAACTATATAGCATCAGGTAAGTGAACCTGATGCTTATTTTTTGCCTTGATACAACGCGATAATGTTGATCCTATTCATCAGTTGGATACTTGAAGACGAATGAATTATATCTGCACGCCCTAAACCTTGAATATTCTACCAATCTTATAAAACAGGATATAGAATCACCATCCCACGAATTCACTTGCAGGATTATAACTATCCTATATCCCTATTAATATCTCAATAACCATGAAGGAGATAGACCCCTTAGCCAAAGCTAAGAGCAATTTTGTCTCTGCTTCATTAATCCAACGGTGGTATCTCCTCTATAGGTATATCCTGGGGAAGCTCCATAGGCTCTCGCCTAAGCTCTGGAGAGGCATACTTAACCATTATGAGCAATATATCTTCGACCGTTTGGAGCAACTCAGTTACAGCTTCGATAATAACAGTTATGCCTCCTCTGATTGGCACCTCCTTTATATCCTCTCCCACTACTACGATGACCGAAACAGGAGTTATGTTCCCCATACTCCTACTCGTCTCAATAGAGAAGATCCCTTCCCCTATTTTCGTTACTTCGGCGAAGAGATTCGCAGTAGCTGTCGGAATTATCTTCGTCTGTTCATCGATTATGATTGGATCGCCAAAGACCGTATTCTTATTTAGTACATCCTTGAGAGTGTTTAAAAGTTTGTCATTGATAGATTCCACCTGCAATTCTTCTTCGGCGAGCGAGATCTCCACTGTTAATAGGAGAAGAACGACTAAGACGATCAATGATAGTGTTATTCTACCCTTCACCTCTACACCTCCTTTCAGCTAGGCTTGATCAATTACAAGATAAAGAGATCAGCTTGCGTGGTTGTATATAGTATAGTGTAAATATATAAAATTGTCAAGTGTTTTTTGGCAAATTTAATCCCCCAGCCTGATGGCTAGGGGATTAAAGCCATATTATTCTATAACTTACCAGTTGAATGCTCCTAATTGCCAAAGGACTGTGATTTTTAGGGGATTAACACAACTTCCCCTCCATCGATGACCTCAATTGTATATTGCAGGACAGCCAGAACATCCTCCCAACTTATTCCATATCCATCCATTAATTCATTTAAGCTCATTCCCGAGGATAACTTGCTTAGAACTAGCTTGACTGGAACTCTAGTTCCCTTTATTATTGGTTGTCCAAACATTATATTTTCGTCTATAACAATCCTAGGGGTAAGTTCGATCATATAACCTCATTTCCCTTCAATATCTATTTCCAACGGCGAATGATACCTCTTATCAGCTTTTTGAACTTAGCTCCACTTGTCTCAGCTACCTCAATTACCTCTTGATGGCTTAAGGTCTTGTGAGAATCCTCCCTCGTTACTCCGGTTATACAAGAGATACCTAATACTCGGAGGGAACAATGGCGAGCAACGATGACCTCGGGAACAGTTGACATCCCTACCGCATCAGCCCCAATTATCCTCAAGAATCTGATCTCAGCAGGGGTCTCATAACTTGGTCCACTTACTCCCACGTATACCCCTTTTTGAACTTTTATCCCTTCCTCCTCAGCAACTTTCAAGCTCAATTCGATCAGTTCCTTATCGTAAGTCTGGGTCATATTAGGAAACCTCGGACCCATCTTGGAGTAATTGGGTCCGATCAAGGGGTTAGTGCCCATAAGATTGATGTGATCTGTTATAATCATCAAATCTCCAACCTCGAAACTCTCATTTATCCCTCCCGAGGCATTGGTAACTATAAGGTCTTTTATTCCTAGCTTAGCCATAACTCGAGTCGGGAAAGTGATCTCTTGCATATCCCTCCCTTCATAATAGTGAGGCCTGCCTTGCATAGCTAATATTTGCTTGTTCTCTAACTCTCCAATCACCATTATTCCTGAATGACCTTCAACTGTAATAGGAGGAAAGTTGGGGATCTCATCATAGGGGAACGTTACTTCGGGTTGGATCTCATCGGCTAGAGCTCCTAAGCCAGAGCCCAAGATTATCGCTATCTGGGGAATGGAGCTCAATCGAGAGGAGAGAAAATCTTCCGCCTCACCCACCTTCTCATACCAGTCTTGCATAATGTCACCCTTCCCTTATTCTCTTCCTTCTATCTTTAACATAAACGCTTCCTTTTAGCGTCTTGGCATAAGTCTCCAATTCAGCGGCTACTTGAGAGATTTGAGATAAGTTTTTCAAATCATACTTCTCATTCGTCACTACCGCTATGGAAATGCTTATTATCGGGAACTGCCTTATCTTACCATCCCTATCCTCGGTGATGATATATCCGTTTTTTTGATCCTCCTCGCGGTAGTGATGAGGGATCAGCTCATCAAATACCTCTATTATCCGGGAGCAGATATTGTCTGCTTTATCTGGGGTAGTTATCAGTGCAAAGTCATCCCCTCCTATATGACCCACAAAATCGCCTTTACCTCCGTATTCCACTAATGCAGAAGTGATGATGCTCGCTGTCTGGCGAATCACCCCATCACCTTTAGCATAACCATATTTATTATTAAAAGCTTTAAAACTATCTATATCGAGGTAACAGACCGCGAACTTGTTCCCGCTCTTGATCCTCCTATTGATCTCGCGTTCGACAGCGATATTCCCAGGTAGCTTTGTCAGAGGATTGGCATGCAATCCCTCTTGAGTGCGGCGGATGATCATCTCTACTCTCGCTCCTAATTCGGTAGTTCCAGAGGATTTGGTAAAATAATCATCCGCTCCTATCTTCATCGCTCTCACCTTATCCTCTATGCTCTCCTTTGACGTCAACATCACTATCGGAATATGACGGGTGGAGGCACTCTCCTTCAGCTTCTTACATACCTCATAGCCATTCATCCCCGGCATCATGATATCGAGCAGGATCAGATCGGGTTGTTCTTGATGAACTATATTTAAGGCCTCTACCCCACTATAAGCGACTCTATTCTCATAGCCAAGATTATCAAAAGTTATCTTAATAATTTTGGCTATAGAGGGGTTATCATCAACTATCAAGATCTTGCCCTTCTTGGTTTTTCCCTTGCTCTCAAAGATAGCGCGCGTGGTATCACTCAAGACCCTTCGCTCAATTGGTTTCAATAGATATCCTACTACACCCAGTTGGAAAGCCCTATCTCTCTTGTCTATTTCAGATACCACGAGGATCGGTATATCTTTAGTCTGAGGGTCATGCTTTAGAACCTCTATAATTTGCAATCCATCCATCTCAGGCATCAGGATATCCAGGATGATCAGATCGGGTTGGGACTTTCGAGCCATCGCGATCGTCCCCCAACTATTTAAGGCTTCTATAACTTCAAAGCCCTCCCCCTCCAACTGAACCTTAGTTGCGCGTCTGGCATTCGGCTCATTATCCGCTATCAAGATAGTTTTATCGGGTATAGGAATAGGAACCTTTATTGTTGTATCCTCATCCTCATAAATCTCCAATTCAGGAGAGGATAGTGCTATCTCAGCTTCAGAACTTTCGATCTCTGCCGATCTGAAAGCCAATTCAATCAAACCTTTCTCGGAGGATACCGCCTTCTCTATAGGTAGGATAAGGATGAACTTATTCCTCTTTCCACTCTCTTGTTCTGCCCAGAGTTTGCCTCCTTGTTGCTCCACTATACTTCTTAAAAGAGGAAGATCTTTTCTAAATCTAGTTACCCTGTCAAATTCGCCCTGAGTCCCCTCGAATATCTTTTTAATATGCTCTTCTGGTATCATCTCTCCTGTGTCAGAGATACTGATCTCGACATAATACCTGCTCTTTCGGGCGCTTATAGTTATCCTTCCTCCCGAAGGAGTGGCTCTGAAGCTATTACTCAGCAAGCCGTTTAAGACCCGTTGAAGTCTCTTTCTATCCCCAGATATCTTGGGAAGATCGGAGGGAATTAGAACTCCCAAATTTATATCTTTTTGGATCGCTTGGGATTGGAAGGAATAGGCAACGGAACGAATCAGAGGGGCTATATCTCCCCTCCAAGCCTTCTGTAAAGGCGCCAACAACTCGCTTATCACAGCATTAATACGTTCGCTCTCTTCAGCGATTATGGATAGAAATTTCCTCTGTTCCGCAAGCTCCATTTCGGAGATATCCTTAGTAAGTATCTCGACTGCTCCTCTAATCGCGGTCAGAGGAGATCTCAGCTTATGAGAGATCTCTATCGGAACACTTGAATCCCTGACTTCTCTAGTGTTGTTATCCTTCTCTTTAATAAACATCAACACTCCGGAATAGTATCCTCCCCTATCTTCTAAGGGAAATAGCTCCAGATTCAACTCTTTATCCTTTGTCCAGATCGGTAGTTCTCTCACCTTTTTTTGTGCTATACCGCTTTCTGAATACTTCTTTAATAACTCCAGTAGATGACCAGAAGCCTCTAAAGGCACACAATCCCATATATTATTGGATAATGCTCGCTCTTTATCCAACCCCAGCAATTCCTCGGCAGATTTATTGAGGGTAAGAACTTGATTGTTAGAATCTCCTATAACTATTCCTGCTCCCAGATAGGCGATTATCTCCTCCCACTCAGGAGATCGAGGATAAACTTGGATAGTTCTATCCGCGATACTGGATGGCTCCTCATAATCCATAAGTGCTTCTATTTGTAATTCAAAATGGTACTCATCCCTATCTCCAAATCTTATCCTATCTCCGTTATCCAATACCTTTCGCTTTATGGCTTGATTGTTCACCCAAGTGCCGTTGGAACTATTAAGATCGTATAGGACAAAGTGGTTATATTGATGCATAAGCAAGGCATGCCAGCGGGAGATAGTGGGATCAACAAGGACTATGTGATTGCTGATATCTCTACCGATAATGGTTAGTTCTTCATTGAGGGGGAACATCTTACTTGTTCCCATCTCTTCCGATTGAATCAGAAGTGCAGGCGCATCTTGAAAAAGAAATAATCTTTTGTCCTCTCTGCTTATTTCTCTCTCTTCCTCCTGCTTCTCTTCGCCCTCCTCTTCTTCCTCCTGCCGAGCCTCTTTTTTCCCCCCTTCCCGTTGGACATATCTTAGCCTAGCGGAGTTATATCCTAAAGAGATCAAATCTCCATCTGATAATCTCTCTCTTTTTATCCTCACCGCATTGAGAAAAGTACCGTTGGCACTGTTCTGATCGATTATAAAAAAGCTACCATTTTTAAATATTATCTTAGCATGACGCCTAGAAATACATTTGCTTTTGAAGATTATATCATTATCATCTCGACGACCTAGATTGATAACTGGCTTATTCAGGGGGAGCTCCCTAACTGAACTCCTACCATTCTCTACCACTATCTTGGCTTTCAATCTCTCGATCTCAGTCAAATCTACCGGTTCAAAGATATCGCTTTCCTCGGTTATTCTCCTGCCTAAAAGCCTATTAGTTATTAATGTTACCTTTTTCCCTAGGAGCTTCATCTTGCTTCACCTCTCTACCGCCTACTTTTTGAGAGATTTAATACCCCAAAGTTACATATCCAAAGTATTAGTCGCGATTTCTATCAGAAGTAAGCGTAATCCAATGTATAAATTATAAGGGGTAGAATGCAAATCCTAGATCAGTAACTCTTCGGCGAAGCTTGTTCCTGGACCGGGGTAATTCAGGTTCAGAATCTCGGCAACAGTTGCTCCTAGATCGGCAAAGGTCTCTCTAATACCTAGATCTACACCTCCCTTGATATGGGCTCCATAAACGAGGAGAGGCACATATTCTCTGGAATGATCAGTGCTGGGGGTGGTGGGATCATTGCCATGATCGGCGGTGAGGATGAGCAGATCATCATCGCGCCGAATCCTTAATACCTCGACCAGATCGTGATCGAATTCCTCTAGGGCGGAGGCGTATCCCAACACATTATTCCGGTGTCCATAGAGCATATCGAAATCGACTAAGTTGGTGAAGATGATCCCCTTATCTATCTCCTCCATGAATTTGATCGTTTTTTCTATCCCATCGTGATTGTTTTTTATATGGACTGATTTAGTGAGTCCAGAGCCAGAGAAAATATCCTCTATCTTTCCCACCCCAGCGACCTCATAACCAGCCTCAGCCGCGAAGTTGAGGACGGTCCTTCGAGGTGGAGGAAGGGAGTAATCCTTTCTCCCTGCGGTGCGCTGGAAACTCCCCTTTTCCCCGATAAAAGGGCGAGCGATGATCCTGCCGACGGCGTGTTCTCCTCGCATTATATCTCTCGCTTGTTCGCACATCCAATAGAGCTTCTCCACTGGGATAACGGATTCATGCGCGGCGACCTGAAAGACGCTATCGGCTGAAGTATAGACTATGGGGCGACCTGTCTCTATATGCTCTGCCCCTAGTTCCTCGATTATCACCGTTCCCGAGGCAGGTTTATTACCGAGCACTTTTCCGCCTATTCTCCTCTCGAAAGCCCTGATCACCTCCTCGGGGAAACCGTTGGGATAAGTGGGAAATGGCTTATCGAGGATGATTCCCATCATCTCCCAATGTCCAGTTGTCGTATCCTTACCTGGTGATCTTTCCGCCATCGAACCATAAGCCGCGGAGGGGTTTTCCGAGGGAGGGATTCTAGCTAGAGGGATGATATTTCCCAACCCCATCTTTTGGAGGTTGGGAAGAGAGAAATTCTCCACTTGCGAAGCTATATTCCCCAGGGTGTTACTTCCCTCATCTCCATAAAGCGAGGCATCGGGAAGCGCTCCGATCCCCACGCTATCCATTACTATTATGATGACTCTTTTCATACTCAACCAACTTCCCAAATATCTCCTTCACCTGATCTTCCGTTCTTTGAATGGAACCACTGTTATCCACCACAAAATCCGCATATTTGACCTTCTCGGAGAGGGGCAATTGAGAACTCAGCCGCGCTTGAGCTTCCTCTCTAGTCATATCTCTTCTCTCCAGCAACCTTTCGATCTGGGTATCCTCATCAGCATATACCACAATTACTAAATCCACCTTATCCTGCCAATTTACCTCATAGAGCAAAGGTATATCTATAATGATTACCCCTCTGCCGTTATCAGCATATTCTAATTCCTCGACCAATCGCCTGACCTCTTCATCTATACGAGGATGGGTCATTCCCTCAAGTTCTTTCCTGGCTTCGGGATCGGAGAAGATGATCTGAGCTAGCTTGCCCCGATTTATACTTCTATCCTCATTTAATATCCCTTCTCCCCAGCGAGCTACGATATCACGCCAAGCTGGTCGATCTGGCTCAACGACCTTGCGAGCTAGCTGATCGGTATCGATCAAGTGGGCTCCTAGCTCCACTAACATCTGAGCCACAATGCTCTTTCCACTGGCGACTCCTCCCGTTAGCCCGACTAGCAACACTATAGTTCCTCCTGCTGTCTCCTTCCCAGATCATAAGGGAGCATTGCCCAGACTATAAACAATCCCGCGAAGATAAGGATTCGGTGTCAACAGGTATATCAAATATATTATACTATAGGCATATAATATAGTCAAGAGAAGAATTAAGCGTGGATGCATATAAAATCTGGGATCTAAGATCTAATTTACTTTGTATTACACCCTCC
>CAZSTA010000119.1:0-11043 GCA_964609495.1 uncultured bacterium
AGACTCAAGTGGCTCAGGTGAAGAAATTACCCGCGGGAAGTTACATAAGCTATGGTTGCACCTACCGCACTGATAAACCCTCGAAGATAGCGGTCCTTCCTGTCGGTTATGGGGACGGATTTCGGGGGGCTCCTGCTAATTGGAAAGAGGTTTTAGTAAGAGGAAGGAGAGCACCGATTGTCGGTGTCGTCTGTATGGATCAATGTATGATCGATGTAACTGATATCCCAGGAGTTCGGCAAGGTGATGAGGTAGTGCTTATAGGAGAGCAAGGAGAGGAGAGGATAACGGTTGATGAGGTGGCAAAGAGATTGGGAACTATCAATTTTGAAGTGGTAGCCGAGATATTGGCAAGAGTGCCGAGAGTCTGGTAATTAATCTGATTTCATAATATATATCGTTACATGAGAGCTCTAAAAGAGAAGAGCTCTCTTTTAATTTCCGAATGTAAGCATGTAGAATATTGTGCTAGCGGTTTCGAACTCCCTTAAATCACCCTCCCCTAGCCCCTCCCGTCAAGGGAGGGGGAACTGAAGAGATCGAGCTTATCTCGTGTTCCCTCTCCCCTCATGGGAGAGGGCCAGGGTGAGGGGGAGAATCATATTCCTCAGTACAAAGTTTTACATGCTTCGTTTCCGAATAGATTCTAGAGATATATAATTCTTCTAGGTTGTAATATTAGAGAGTTTAACTATAAATATAAGTAAGGAGTTCGTAATAATTTGACAAATAATCCCAATTAGGCTATAATCTACATAGGAGATTAACAATTTTAACCTAATAACGAAATGAGAGTATCTAGCTCATTACCTCGGACAGGGAGGTGGTTCGAATTATCCTTTCTTACTCCAAGATAAACACTTACTCTAAATGCCCTTTCAAATTTAGATTATCATACATAGATAAGATACCCTCCTCTCCTAAACCTTATCACAAGTTGGGGAATATTCTCCATAGCGCTCTTAGAAGCTATTATGAGTATAGATTAAGCTCGATCGGTAATCAGTCCCCTAGCTTAGATTATATGCTAGAGGAGTATAGGGAGAGTTGGGGAGATATAAGAGAAGGGGATGAGAAGCATTACCAGAAAGGCTTGGATATCCTTACCGAATATTACTACAAGAACGTTGATTCCGAAGCGGTCCCTTATTACATAGAACAACCTTTCAATATAGTCGTAGCAGGAGTGAATATCATAGGTAGCTTCGATAGAGTGGATAAGCTGGAAGGATATGAACAGTATGAGATCATAGATTATAAGAGTAGCAAGACTATGCTGACTCAGGAGGAGATAGATGAGGATATCCAACTCAGTATATATTACCTCGCCTTTCAAAGGATGACAGGAATATCTCCAGTTAAGCTAAACTTCTATTATCTTCGTCAGAATCAGGTACTCAGCACTTATAGAACTGATGACGAGATCAACGAGCTAGTGGAGGTGATTAGAGAGACGGTTTGGGGGATCTCCTATCGCCGTTTTGAACCCTGCGAGGGCGAGATGTGTCGTTACTGCGATTATAAGCAATATTGTCCCTTAAAGGCAGAGGACCCGCTCCCTGTAGAGGATACAGAAAGCAGGATTAAACAATTGGAATTTGGATATTATTAGATCAAGAGAGATAAATTAGAGATGTTACAGAAATATCATATAAAGTGTATTCTCTTGCTATCTTTATTCTCCATATTATTGACGACTTTAGGATGCCCTTCCCCTCAAATCAGAGCTGGTATTAGTTTCAGGTTAGTTGAGGCTAAGACCTGCCAAGATTTAAAGGACACTTTCCCCGCGACTCCTATAGGAGAGACCGATACTTTTCTAACCACTGATGAGCAGGTAGTTATATGGCTAAAGTTTGAGAATATAGATAAGCCTCATATCCTAAGATGGAAGTGGTATTCTCCTAATGGTGAGTTATACTATGATAGCGGCGATTTCATCACTAATGCCGAGGGAGGTTTTCATAAAATTAATTACTCCTGGATGCCAATTCTAATCGCTGGAGATAAAGCCTCTTCTTTGCCTGGCGAATGGAAAGTTCTAGTCTTCTTGGATGGGAATCTTAAAGTAACTAGAACCTTTAAGATCGTAGAGAATAAAATATAATATCGAGGTTATTAGATGAGTTCAATATTGTGGGCGCCTTGGCGTATCGATTATATCCTGAGCGATAAACATAATGGTTGTCTCTTCTGTGATAAATCTAAGGAGGACAATGATGAGGATAATCTAATCCTGCTCAGGAAGGATACCTGTTTAGTTATGATGAATCGTTATCCTTATAATAACGGTCATCTCCTTGTCGCTCCTTATCATCATATACCCAGTATAGAGGGACTGACTGTAGAGGAAATGACGGAGTTAATGGTAACGATTAAGGAGTGTATAGAATTGCTAAGAAGGGTTATGAGCCCTGAGGGATTCAATATCGGAATGAATATCGGGAAGGTGGCCGGAGCAGGGATAGCTGGTCACTGCCATTTTCATATAGTTCCCAGATGGAATGGTGATACCAACTTTATGCCGGTTTTAGCTGATGCAAGGGTTATGCCGGAGTATCTTAGAGCGACCTATAAGAAATTGAAAGAGGGGTTATCTTTTGGCACAGGTGAGAAGCGAACAGGAGGATAGGATATTAAGAGAGCTTAATCCTACTCAAAGAGAAGCGGTAACTTTTGAGCAGGGACCACTATTGATCTTGGCCGGAGCTGGTAGCGGTAAAACGAGGGTATTAGTTCATCGTCTAGCTTACCTTATTAAATACAGGGGAATTTCCCCCTGGAATATATTAGCTGTTACCTTCACCAATAAAGCCGCTGATGAGATGAAGCAGAGGGCGGAGAGATTGCTAGGATATAGCGTCCAAAATCTTTGGGTGAGGACCTTCCACTCCGCATGTGTGCGAATTCTACGCTATGAGGCGGAGAGGATCGGCTTTCCGCGAGACTTCGCTATCTACGATGCTTCCGACCAATTGACTTTGATTAGAGAATGCCTTAGAGAGCTAAATTATGATGAGAAGCGATTCTATCCGCGTGCTGTCCTCTCCTATATAAGCCAAGCTAAGAGCGAGTTATTTGGTGTTCAGGAGTTCACCGAGGCTAAATCGGATAATTTCTTCGAGGGAATCGTAGCTAAGGTTTATGCTCTCTATCAGGATAAATTATGGCAAAGTTCGGCGATGGATTTCGACGATCTGATTATGATGACAGTTAAGCTCTGGCGAGATAATCCAGATGTTTTAGATTACTATCAGGAGAAGTTCAGATATATCTTGATAGATGAGTATCAGGATACCAATCATGCTCAATATGTATTAGTGAAGCTTTTGGCGGAGAAATATAGGAATCTATGTGTAGTTGGCGATCCAGACCAGAGCATATATGCCTTTCGCGGGGCAGATATACGCAATATCCTCGATTTCGAGAAGGATTATCCCGAGGCGAAGGTGATCAGGCTCGAACAAAATTATCGTTCCACTAAAAATATCTTAGCGGCGGCTAGTGAAGTGGTTAAAAATAATATCAATAGGAAAGAGAAAACCTTGTGGACTGAAAATGAGGAGGGAGATCTCACCCTTTATGCTCAACTGAGCAATGGTATGGAGGAGGCTACTTTTATCTCCGAACAGATAGAGGATCTATATCTTAAAGGGGACAGGAGATATAACGACTTTGTGACCCTCTATCGAACGAATGCTCAATCCCGCACTTTCGAGGAGGTATTCTCCAGAAGAGGTCTTCCCTACCGAATAGTAGGTAGCCTTGGTTTCTACGAACGCAAGGAGATCAAGGATATAATAGCTTATTTGAGGATAATCGCTAATACTTCCAATTCGGTGAGCTTAAAGAGGATAATTAATGTTCCCTCTCGTCATATTGGAGAAGTTACTATTCGGGGGTTGGAGGATTTCACTTCGAGACAGGGGAAGCCTTTATACGAGGCCCTTCGATATTTAGATGATATAGAAGAGATAAGACCTATGCAACGAAGAGCGTTGAAGAGATTTCGAGAGATGATCGAGGAATTTAGAAGATGCAAGGATACTCTTAATATAAATCAGTTGCTCTCTATGATCCTCGATAAGACTGGCTATATCTCTATGTTAGAGGAGGAGGGAACAGTTCAAGCTGAGACCAGAATCGAGAACTTGAAGGAGCTACTAACTGTTACTCAGGAGTTTGCCGCCGAATCGGAGGGAGATTTAGACTCATTCTTAGAAAGAGTCTCTTTAACCTCGAATGTGGAGAGGGTGCAGGGCGAAGAGTTAGAGGATGCTGTAACCTTGATGACTTTGCACTGTGCTAAAGGGTTGGAGTTTCCAGTTGTTTTCATCACTGGTATGGAGGAGGGGTTATTCCCGCACTCTCGATCTTTGAGCAATGAGAACGAGTTGGAGGAAGAGAGAAGGTTGTGCTATGTGGGAATGACTAGGGCTAAGAAGAAGCTCTATCTTACCTCTGCCTTCCACCGCTTGAGCTTTGGAAACACGATATTCAATGCCAAATCTCGCTTTCTCTCCGAGATCCCTGAGCATCTCCTGGGAGATCTGTTAGCTCAAGGTGAGGAAACTACAGAAGATGAGGAAGAATTTTCAGGGATAATATATAAGGCGGGGGATAAGGTTAGACATCCCTCCTGGGGGATAGGGACGATCGTCAGTCGATCTGGATATGGAGATAATGCGGAGGTCAAGGTTATCTTCTCCCAGGGAAATTTAAAGAGATTATTGCTCAAATATGCTCCTTTAGAAAAAGTCGATTAGCTATGATCAATGATTTTGGAGGCAGTTCCTCCCTTGCTAGACGTTTCATAGGCGATATTTACAATATACTTGTTAATATCTCCGCTCCCGAGATAGAAGTTGCCTATCAGAGATGGAAGAGATCTAGTGAGAGGATATATGGGAGTAAACTCGATGTTCTTCAAACCTTGAGTGAAGATTATATTCCCGATGAGAAGCCACTCGACTTCAGCTTTTTGCTCTTCGCTCTTCAAACTTACTATGCGATCCTGCTCAAATTCATCGCGGTTGACATAGCCTCTCATATCTACAACGAGCCTTCTTTGAGTTATCATCATAATGATGATCACTCAACTTGGACAGATGAGCTATTATCCCTGACCGATAGCGAATTGAGGGACGATCTGCTATCTCTGGAGGAAGAAGGTTTACTTAATCAGCTAGGCATAGTTCAAGATCCTGAAGAGCGACTATTCTCTTGGTATCTGAAGAATAATTACGGTAATGAGCTATGCGATAATTTGAGAGAGGTGATAGCAAAGCTCGGAGAGTATGAATTAGTCCCTTTAATAGATAATCCAAGGGATCTCTTAAAGGGATTATATCACGATCTTTTTCCTCGCTCTATCCGTCATAAGCTAGGAGAATATTATACCCCCGATTGGCTAGCCGAATTAGCTCTGAACGAATTGGAGTATGATGGCGATCCTCATAAACGAATATTAGACCCAGCGGCGGGATCGGGGACGTTTGTAATTGCCTCTATTCTGAGAGCGAAGGATTACGCCGAGAGAGAAGGGATAGCTCAAGAGGAAGCTCTAAATCTCATATTAGAAAATATAGTCTGTTTCGATCTCAATCCTCTAGCAGTATTGATGAGTCGAGTAAATTATCTTCTCGCTTTAGGGCGAGAATTATTTTTATTAGGGAGAAAAATTGAAATACCGGTTTATCTATGTGATCCCATATTATCTTCTCACTTTAAGAGAGAAGCTAATTCCTTCGCCGAAGTTGACTCCGAGTCATTCGATTACATAGCAGGAAATCCTCCCTGGGTGAATTGGGAAGATCTCCCCGATGATTACAAGAGATCGACCAAAGAGATATGGGATAAATATGGTATATTCTCTCATAGCGGACTTAGGGCTAGATTAGGAGGCTCTAAAGATGATATAGCGATACTTATGACCTATGTAGCGATAGAGCGTTATTTGAAGAGGAAGGGAAAACTTGGCTTCGTAATAACTCGCTCCTTATTTAAGACGAAAGGTGGAGGAGAAGGATTCAGAAAGTTCAAGATAACGGATAAAACCCCCATAAGAGTTATTAAGGTGGATGATTTGAGCGAGCTTAAACCTTTCGAGGGGGCAAATAACAGGGTCGCTCTGTTTATATGTAGCAAGGGAGAAGCCACTCGATATCCCGTCCCCTATACTTTATGGAGGAGAAGAGATGGGATATCTATAGATCCTTCATATTCTCTCGAAGAAGTTATCGGACTAACGGATAGAGTGAAACTTGAAGCAAAACCGGTGGATGATTATACTTCACCTTGGATCACAACTAAGAGTAGTTTTTTTGATCTATTAGAGAGGATGGGAGGAAAGACCGAATATAGAGCTAGAGAAGGGGTAAATACTGGGGGAGCGAATGGGGTATATTGGATCGAGATCGTGGATGGAGATGATCGATTACTCGTAGAAAATCTCGATCATATAGGGAGGAAGAAGATCCAGAAGTATCGAGATAGGGTAGAGAAAGATCTTGTCTATCCCCTTCTCCGAGGAAGGAATATCTCTCGCTGGAGGTCGAGTTATTCCTGTTATATAATTATCCCTTGTGATCCTGACGAACCAAAATTAAGGTTCGCTTCCGCTGAGATGAGCCTGAGATTTCCCAGGACTTACTCGTATCTTTCCCACTTTAAAGATATATTGCTATCGAGAAAATCTAGCTCTATCCCGAAAAATCCCTTCTATTCTCTTTTCGGGCTTGGTCCCTATACTTTCTCTCCCTATAAGGTTGTTTGGAGGGCTTTATACAAGGAGATTGCAGCGGTAGTAGTATCAAAGAGGGAGGATCGATTTCTATCTGCCAGATATATTATCCCCGAGCATAATGTTATGTTCATCCCTCTTTGGAATGAGGATGAAGCCCATTATCTCTGTGCGATATTGAACTCATCCTTAGTTAATTTTGCTATGCGGAGTTATGCCCCTCTGTTCTATTCGACTCACCTCCTCTCCTATCTAAGGATACCTAAATATGATCCTGAACTTCGTCTTCATCGAGAGTTATCCTCTCTTTCCTCGAAAGCTCACCTCAACTCCGAGGAAGACGATGAGTTAAGGCATATACAAGAGGAATTAGATCTTGTGATATGTAAGCTGTGGAATGTGAAAAAGGGAGAGTTATCCGAAGTTAAGGAGTATCTAAAAGAAATGGTGATTAACTAGTTCTATCTCAATGTTCCCTCTCCCCTTGTGGGAGAGGGCTAGGGTGAGGGGGAAAGCTAAAATGAGAATTATGGGATTAGATTTTGGAGAGAAGAGAATAGGAGTGGCGATAAGCGACCCCTCGGGTCTTATTGCCCAAGGGATCGACGTCATCCAACGGAAAGCCCCCGAAAGGGATATTTCGAGATTAAGAGAGATCATAGATGGCTATGGAGTGGAGAAGATAGTAATAGGGATGCCAAGGAATATGAACGGAACTTTAGGGAGAAAAGCGGAAGAGGTTCAGGAGTTTATGGAGCTATTAAAGGACGAATTCGATATTCCTCTAATGACGTGGGATGAGAGACTATCCACTCATCAAGCGGAAAGAGTATTGATCGAGGCTGATATGAGCAGAGCTAAGAGGAAGAAGGTTATTGATAGAATGGCCGCGGTAGTGATACTGCAAAGCTATTTGGATAGTAGATCAGCTCGAAGCGATCACTAGTTGCTTCGGAAATATGATTTTTCAGCTATGATCGTTAAAGAAAAGCCTTGATGAACTAAGACCGCTTTATCCTCCTCCTGATAATGCTCCTTTAACTCTTTCTGCTACTATCCTCGCGATCTCATCCTCACTCACTTCTTGAGACTTCTCCCCCGCGGCAGAATCGCTTATCGCACAAACCTCCCCTCCACATAGTCCGCAGGTCTCACAACTAAAATTCGGTCCCTCTATACCTAATTCCTCTCTGATCTCCATAAGCCTGTCCACTTGCTCCTTAGTGAGCGTCCTCACTCCTCCTAGCTGTTTGGCTACCAAGCTTATATGAGCGAAATGTTCTAAAGTCTCCATTCGATAGTAGGCTTTATAAACATCGGTCCCGATCGTCATCGCTCCATGATTAGCTAGCAGAAAAGCATCGGATTTCTTAATATATTCCATAATGGTATCAGGTAGCTCCTCGGTAGAGGGAGTTCCATAAGGGGCTAAGGGGACCGAACCTATAGTTATGACTACTTCTGGCAACACACATTGAGCTAGGGGAAGTCCAGCTACCGCGAAACCAGTAGCGATCGGGGGATGAGCATGCACTACCGACTTAATATCCGGTCTAGTCTTATATACTCGAATGTGAAGTTTTACCTCTGAGGACGGTCTTCGATCTTCTGCTCCCGCAATTTTATTACCATCCATATCAACTTTTACTATATCCCCGACCTCCAAGTAGCCCTTGGACATTCCCGTGGGAGTAGTCAATATCTCATTCTCGCTTATCCTGATACTCACATTTCCATCATTAGAGGCCACATAACCCTTTCCGTATATCCTATGGCACACCTCTACAATATCTTCTTTCAAAACCCATTCATTCGCCATATTACCTCTCCTTTTATTCTAGCTGGAAAGTTGAAATCGAAAAGAGAGAAATTCCGCTCCTTCACTTTCCACCCTCTATTTTCTAAATACGTATTCTCCGTCAACTTCCCAATAATCTATGATTCCCATAATCAAAGTCCGAATAGGAGCCCTTTCTAAACCGAAAACTTCCCTAGCAACTCCGGGACCGCTTCCAGCTAAAACTATATCTCCCTCACCTGCTCCCACATAGTCAACTGCCACCATCGGAGACCCTTTTGGATTTCCCTCTATATCGAGCGGTTGAACGATCATTATCTTCTTATTCTGATAAGCCTCATGTTTAAGGGTTGATACTATATTTCCCACTACTTTGCCGATGAACAAAGGAGCTCACTTCCCTATTTATAAAAACTTCAAATCAGTAATTACTGTTTCCCACTTTCAACTTCTGAATCGATACTATGAACAGAATCTACTATACCAACTATCGCGGCATCTACTGGAGTGAAAACATCATCGAAAGCCTGAGTAGCATCACGACTAGTAACAAAGAACACAGTATCACCGTATCCAGCTAGAGCTACCGCATCGGCAGCGATCAAAGGCCTGCCTGATTTTTCTAGGTTTTGATCCAGGGGCTGAACGATCAACAGGCGAAATCCCTTTAAGCTCTCCTGTTTTCTAGTTGCTACTATTGTCCCAATTACCTTTCCTAACTTCATACCCTATCCTCTTTTAGAAAAAAGATAAACCATTTTCCAATTTATGCTTTCCCGATCACAATACTTTCGCGATTAAGCTCGGATTTGGAGAAGGGATAACAACGCTATCTAAAATCATTCCCCTATCAGTGATCTCTGATACGCCAGCCTGGATTCCAGCTCTAACATCAGCTACAGTTCCAGTTAAAACTAGGAAGGATTTGCCACCTAAACCTTTCGCTAACCTGATCTCGATCAGAGATACATTAGCCGCTTTTGCGGCTGCGTCACCGGCTATTATAGTTGAGGCTACCGAGAAGGTCTCTATTATCCCCAAAGCCTCGACCTCCTCGATGATAGTCGTTCCCACGATCGCGGGGAAGATCTGAGGATGAACATTAGGGATTATCAGATCATCCACAACCGTTTCTGCTCCTACCCTCTGCCCTGTCCTAACGGAGGTCTCTACTGCGGCTATCTCTCCCCCTATTAGAACAATGTATTTACCAGGACAGACCGGAGCCGCCTCTATCAGATCAACTGTAGCCGCATCCAGCATCTCATCACAAGCCATCATTCCCCTAGCTATGCTATTGAATTCTACAAGTCCAATCGCTGAATGTATTGCCATTTTATCTCTCCAAATATTGATTGATAATTCTTACTTAAACAATTAGCCCTTTAGTCCGGTCAAAGTTATCCCTTTGATGAAATACTTCTGCATAGATACAAACAAAATTATAACTGGAAGAGAGCATACTAGAGTAGCCGCCATAAGAAGATTAGTCTTAGTTATGCCGAATTGATTACTATAGAGAGCCAATCCTAGAGGTACTGTTCTTTTACTTAAAGTGTCAATCACCACTAGAGGCCACATAAAGCTATCCCAGTTCGCCATAAAGGTAAAGATAGATAGAGTAGCTAGAGGGGGCTTACAAAGTGGTAATATAATCCGCCAGTATATCCCAAATTCGGGGCAACCATCTATCCTTGCGGCATCGATTAAATCTGTAGGGATAGTCTGAATGAATTGCCTCATCAAAAATATGCCAAAGGCACTTATCAATCCGGGGATGATCAAAGCCGCGAGGTTATCTATTAGATTGAGATATTTCATCATAAAATAGAGGGGAATCATAGTAACTTGAAAGGGGATCATCATTGTTGAGAGAATTAGAATAAATAGGATATCACGTCCTTTGAAATTAAATTTGGCGAAGGCATATCCAGTTAAGGAACTGAAGAAGAGAACGCTGAGGGTCACAGATGTGCCCTGGATTATGCTATTGAGAAAGAAACGGGCAAAGGGTGCATAAGATAACGCTTCAGGAAAGTTCTGTAAAGTAGGCTGGTTAGGTATCCAAGTAGGAGGATAGGCGATAGTCTCAGGGCCGGGTTTAAAGGCGGTCGATACCATCCACAGGAAAGGACCAGCCATAACTATCGTGAAGAGAGCAACGATTATATACAAAACAACTTGCCCTGTCCAATATAAAGTTCGAACCTTTCTAACGGATATATCGGATACATCATTCATCCTACTACTCCTAAAACTCTATGCCTCGACCGAAATACTTGATCTGTAATATAGTTAAAAAGAGGACAATACCAAAGAGAACGAAAGCCATAGAACAAGCTAATCCCATCCGGTAAAAGCGAAAAGCGGATTCGTATATATATTGGACTAGCACTCTAGTAGCATTACCTGGGCCACCGTTAGTCATAATGAAGATCTGAGTGAAGACTTGAAAAGAGCCAATTACCCCGGTTACCATTACGAACAGAATCGGCGTTGGACG
>CAZSTA010000120.1:0-11019 GCA_964609495.1 uncultured bacterium
TATTATAGGCGAAGAATCTCCTTCTCTAGGGACTTTTAGAGGACGATAGTAATCCCCCTCTATCTCGAAATCTTCCGCTGATACATAAACATAGACGATAATATCCTTAGTAGCATCATCAGGTAGATCTAGGATCAACTGCTCTCCATGAGGACCGCTCCTCTTCATCCTTATAGCCACCTTCAGGGGAGATAGCTTCCCTAAGGTGACTTTACTCGGAAAGGATACATCGGTATAACGCATAACAGTCTTCGTGGGAACTCCCTCTTCTCCCATCTCATCTTCTCTCCGCCAACTTATCAGCTCATTTAGGTAGGCAGTTACAGTTTCACCATCTTTGATCTTTGGGATTTCTCCACCTATTACTCCAAGGGGATAATCATCTTCTAAGACAGTCAATAATTCTCCAAATTCTTTAAATAGCTCAATTTCAGCTCTATCGATAGTCTCTGTTACAAGAAGCAATTCAGGAATATCTCTTAGACGCTTATTATATAAGTTAAGCCCATCCTCATCCATAACTCTATCGAAGAGTTGGATAGGTATTACGGCGAAGCCTCCTCCTTCCAGCTCCACTATCAAATAATCTATCTCCTTCTCAGCTTTATATATCGCGTTCTCGATCTCGCGGAAGGTGAATCTATCGGAGATGATGACGAAGTTTGTATTAAGCTCATTCATAAGCTTCCCTCCTAATCCAAAAAAGGTTTACCACGAGAATGATCTTCACCGATAGGCATTTATCACTACTCGCAATAAACCATCTCCATTCCATAATTAATCTATGGGCAGACTTATCCTTGCTCGGTTGTCTCCTCTGAAAGCAGTCCTCTCAGATATTCCAAAGCCAGTTTGATAAGCATTATCTCCGCATCGTATTGAAGCGACACCTTAGAGTAATAATTCTCAGGGACATCGCCAGCTTCATATTTCTCCTTTAAGCTCTCCCGGCAATACTCCAGCTCCTCCAGCATATCCTCCAATTCTGGTATCGACATCTCGATGAGCATTCTATAGTATGCACTGAGTTCCTCAGGTATAGATAGAGAAGGGGCAATTGCGGCCTTTAAGCTTAGCTCATCACATTGAAACAGTGGTTTTGGTAGATCTGGCTTTTTAATAGAAGGACAGCCAGAAAGCAGAATAGCTATTACTATACTTGCCACTAATATTATGCCCAGTTTGGAATTTATTCTCATTATCTTTTATCACCCCCCTTCTAAAGTATAATCCAGCCTATCTCCTTATATTATTATATACTATATTTTATTTTTTATCAACCTTTTTCTAGGTTATAATCTGATGGTGATCGCCAAAAGGGTTTATTCTTCGATGATTTTAGGGGGAGAGGTTGCAAAAGAGGGGCAAATATGGTAGAATAAATTTAAGAGATTAAGGAGAAACATCAGAGGTGAGAATTTAACATTGAAAATAGTCATAATCTATAATGAAGAAAAAATTAATATCGCTAAAGAAGAGATGTATAGAATGGGGAAGCTAGATTATGAGCCATTAGTAGATATCAGAAGTGCTATAGAAGACGAGGGATATGAAGTTATTTTGATAGACGGTAATGACGATATTATTTCCAAGATGAAGAGGGAAAAACCCGATCTTATATTCAACATCTTCGCGGGGACAAAAAGTTATATCCAATCCTATATCCCGATAGTATCGGAAATGCTGGGGATCCCTTTCACTGGCTCAGATGCCCTTACTCACTCTCTAGCTTTAAATAAAGCTTTTACTAATGAGATATTGATGAGCGAGGGAATACCAATACCTGGTTTCATCTCGGCGAAGGATCTGAACTACGATCTTCCTTCATCCCTATCCTTTCCTTTAATCGTGAAGCCATGTCGAGGCGGCTCAAGCAAAGGAATAACTAAGGACTCGTTGGTCAATTCGGCAGAGCTACTAGAGCCTGCTATCAGCAGGATACTATCTCTCGGTGATGAAGCCCTTATCTCCGAATTTATTGCGGGGCGAGAGTTAACGATAGGAATAATAGGAAATGATGATCCCGTAATTATGCCTATTTTGGAGACTGACTTCACCTCCTCGTCGGTGGATTTTTTCACCGATGAGTTTAAGGATGAGGTTGGCTACTGGACATCCCATACTTCCGTAGCCGTCCTATCTGCCCAGGAGGAAAATGCAGTTAAGGATAGTGCCCTGCGAACCTATAGGGCGCTTGGATGTCTAGATTATGGTAGAGTCGATATTCGTCTGGGGAGCGATGGATCGGCTTATGTGATAGACTTCAATTCTCTACCGGGCATTTATCCTCAGTATAGCGCCTTTTCCAGAATAGCCGAAGAAGCGGGATGGAACTTTAAGGATTTCATTGTTAAAATATTAGAATGCACTCTCCAAAGATATGCTCTCGCCTAGCTTAAATGAAGACATATTAACTCTCCTGATGATATAGCCGAAGGACTATCTCAACTAATCTGAGCACTTAATTCCCCACTCCTCTCTCTTTCCTTAGAAGAGGAGAGATATCCGATAGATCAAAAACTAAACTTATCACCTTTTTTCTCTACTCAGAGGGTGACTTTTATCTTTGTATATAAAGGAGGTATATTTTATGGTCGAAAAGAAAGATCTGAAATTTGCGGTGCTTGGTGCTGGGCATGGAGGGAAAGCTATGGCGGCTCATTTAGCTATAAAAGGATTCTCAGTTAATTTATTCAACCGCACCTGGGATAGAATAAGACCCATAGCTCTTAGAGGAGGGATAGGACTAAGCGGAGAGATAGAGGGATATGGCAAGCTTAATTTAGTCACCTCCAATATGGAGGAGGTGATCAAGGGGGTGGATGTAATTATGGTTGTCGTTCCTGCTACTGGACATAGATATATGGCTGAACAAAGCGCCCCCTATCTCCAGGATGGACAGATAGTTCTCCTCAATCCTGGTAGGACAGGAGGGGCTTTGGAGTTCTCCAAAGTCCTGAAGGATATGGAAGTTGCGGCGGATGTCATCATCTCGGAGGCGCAGACCTTCATCTACGCTAGCCGCAGTATGGGGCCAGCCGATGCGAAGATCTTCCGGATAAAGAACACTGTCCCTGTAGCGGCTCTGCCAGCTACTAAAACCCAAAAAGCTTTAGAGAGCATAAATAAAGCTTATCCTCAATTCATCCCTGCGGATAGCGTATTACAGACTAGCCTGGATAATATGGGAACGATATTTCATCCCTGCTTGACGATCCTCAACTCCGCTCGCATCGAATCTACCCGCGGGAACTTTCAATATTACATCGAGGGAGTGACTCCAACGGTAGCTCATATCCTCGAGGTTGTGGATAGAGAACGGATGACGGTAGCGGCCGCTTTAGGGGTAAGAGCTACCTCAGCGGTTGAATGGTTGGAAATGGCTTATAATGCTACTGGTTCTAATCTCTTCGAGGCTATTCAAAGTAATCCGGGCTATCGTGGGATCAGCGCTCCTCGCAGTCTGGAAAATCGCTATCTTCTTGAAGATGTGCCAGCGAGTTTAGTCCCCATCGCCTCTTTAGGGAAGAGCTTCGGAGTCTCCACTCCCACTATTGATACCTTTATTCACTTAGCTTCTCTTCTTCATCGGAGTGACTATTGGGAGGTAGGGAGAACAGTGAAAACTTTAGGGTTAGAGGGATTGACCGTAGATGAGATTCAGAAATTGGTTCATGGTTGATCAGCGATCCTCTTCCAAATTTGCTCAATTCTCTCTTCCTCACTCAAAATATCTCTACTTTGAGGATCTACTGCATAGCAAGCTCCATCTATTATATCGGTTACTAGATCACCTCTAGTATCCTCACTGGGCAGGAGTTGAGGGGCATCTAGAAATCCCAAGCGGACAGCTTTAGCCAGAGTGGGAGGATCGATAAGAGGATCTCCTACATCTCTCCCTAAAGTCCTGATAGCATCTATAAGCACTAAGGCTTCCTTCTTCAGTTGCTCTTTTCTCTCTTGAATCTTAGGATCCGAAGTCATATCGGGAAGGCCGTAGATGGCGTTTTCGATAACTTTCCTAGTGATACGGCAACTCTCCATTACATCGCTGGGAGTAGCGGCATGATCCGCCTCTGAATAACTCACCACATGAACTATCTCTGGATCAAGTGCCATCTGAAGCATTGTGGAGGAAGCTAGTTGTCCCTTAGCCATATCCAGATCGACTGGATAGCTGAGTAATCCAGTTCTCGTTTCTCGATGAACTCGAAAATCACTATCTTGTAACTCCTCGACCAATTCTACACAAGCCAGCATCTTGGCTAGATCCATCGGAAACGATATTCCCGCGGGAGTATTGAACATATATTGGGAGATGTAATCTTTGATCCTCATCTTCTTAGCATTATAGGCGCTTATATATGCCGAGGCGACGAAGATGGTATCGTGAGCGCTGCGCAAGGACCAATGATGAGGCTCATTTAGTTCCACAGGTATATCCCGTTCGGCATGCCACTTCATAACCTCTTGGTGAACCTTGATCGATTCCTCCAAGCCCATAGGGCCTCTTCCATCTATAACGTTGAACCAGAAGATAGGGACCGCGGAGAAGCAGATGTTTATAGTATCCACGTAAACTTGGGCGAGCTTCAACAGATCATCGGTGCCAGCATAAGTTCTCATCAAGGGGAAATTCCCACCGCGAGAGGCTTCATATAGAGCGCGAAAGTCATCGGGGGTGCGAACGGGGACTCCTCCTGCTCCTTTTCGCCTCGGATCTTGCCTCTCTGGATGAAGGAAGTTCTCCTGAGCATCTTGATCGGTTCCCAGAGAGATTATATCTAGCACTCTAGCCTCGGCTATCTCCTTTACTCCCTTGATGGTATCCTCCAGCGAGGGGAGTCCGAAATGATGACGGATCACGGGGAAGGGCTTCTTTTGAGCGATACGCTCGAGGAGGGTATGGGCGTAATCCTCCTCTTCTGCACTGCCGGGTTCTCTTCCTTGCAGAAAGGCGATGACATCTTCTACCGGCTCTTGGCCCCCAAATACTGCCTCGAAGAAGTTTAGCTCTCTAGCAACAGCGGCAACTGGCTCTGTTCCCCCAAAGGCATATTTTCTATCCCTCAATCCAGCCTCTTGAACGCTGGCAACTAATTCCTTCAACAGCGGTTCAGCGGTCTCCGGGGTCAATCTATAGCTCACGGCAACTATATCTGGATTTGCCTCCCTTATCGCTCCGATCAATTCCTTTATCGGAACAGCCGGTCCTAGGAAAGCTGTTTTATATCCCTGTTGTTCGGCTAAGCGAAGAAAGGATAATACTCCCGCTACGTGAACGCATTCCCCTAGTGATGCTCCCAATATGCTTTTAGTTTTAGAAGACATGATATATACACCTCGTTATGATAATTCCTCAACATATTTCTTCATCATCCGTAAAGCGGAGAGCGGATAGATCGTGCTTAGCAAACCCATCGCCCAAAGTATATATCTCTTATCTATCAAGAGCTTTGCCGCTTTTGGTTTCAAAAGCCATGGCTCATCCTCGGAGGCAATAGCCTCCTCTAATATTCGAGCAGGCTCTTTGCTATGGGCGAATATTCCCCCCGTCCCAATTATATGTTCAATATCCGATAGATCCTTTCCCCTTTGAATAAAGATAGTTCCTGTTTCCACAGATACCTCCTCTAAAGTTCCTACGTGTCTATCCACGGCAAGTTTAACCGCAGATCTGCTCATTCCCAGGTCGATAGCGATCTTTTCAGGATCAGTGGGGATCATTCCTACCTCCTCAGCTAACTGTTCAACGTAATCTCTCAGATCGAAGCTCAGCTCCTTCAAACTGCTCTTAGCTAAGATCATCTCCTCCCCCGTGGCTTCTAAGAGCGTAGGAGCGCTGACGCGCAACCCCAGATCGCCCTCTACTGTCCGCTGGGCATAAGGATCGGGAAGACCTCGCTTTATAACCTTTGTCTTAGTGGGTTTCCCCTTAGCTATCGAATGAACATCGGTGGTAGCTCCTCCTAGGTCAACAGTTAGCAATTCTCCTATCCCTTTCCCCTCCCCGACTCCATCTGCCAAAAGCTGGACTGCTTTCAAAACCGCGGTTGGAGTGGGCATTAAAATATCATCTATCATTCCTTCAACCTTAGCTATCCCCTTGGCATAGATGATATTCTCCATAAATAGCTGACGGATCACTTCCTTAACCGGTTCGATATTCAACCTCCCCAGTTCAGGAAGGACATTATCCGTTATCTTGCTCTCTTTGTTATGCTCCCTCAATATTCCCTCGATCTCATCCCTTGCCTCCTTATTCCCGGCGACGATGATGGGAGAAACTATATTCGTGTGGGCTAAAGCTTCGGCATTATGAACTACCGTCTCCCGATCTCCCCCATCCGTCCCTCCAGTTAGGAGAATAATATCTGGGGAGATATTCGTTATCTCCTCGATCTCCTTGGAGGTAAGCTTATAGGAGAAGGTCTTCAATACTTTAGCTCCTGCTCCTAAAGCCGCTCTCTTAGCCGCCTCAACAGTGAAGTCTGGAACTAGACCGATAGCGATCATTCTCAATCCACCAGCGGCGCTGCTACAGGCTAATTTAAATTCGAAATCATCCTCAGATATCCCTTCTAACTTCGCTAAGGCCTCTTGATAGCCGAGGGTGATATCTGTCTCGACGGTGGTGGAGGCTTGAGTATCAGCTACTATTGTTTCCCTATCTACGTCGATCGCTACTAGCTTAGTGAAGGTACTCCCGAAATCGATCAAAAGGCCATAGCTTTTTTTCTTCTCCATTCTCGAATCACCGCAATATCAAAGATTTCGTTCGAAGCTATGATGAGTCTAATTTCTCTTTAGATTCTAAGAGAAAACTGCTCTTTTGTCAACAATTTTGGAGATTTTTATAAGAAGTTGGCTTGAAGCCCTCTATCCTTCAGAGTGGAGGATTGATTTGCCAAAAAATACTTGACAAATTGAACATTTTTGTCTATAACTAAAGTATGAGGAAGACTATACAAAAAAACCCCTTCTAGATATACTGAGGCTGGAGAGATTATGGAAAATTATGATGTGATAGTCGTTGGAGCAGGACATGCCGGATGTGAGTCTGCTCTAGCCGCAGCTCGAATAGGATGTCGAACTCTGATGTTGACTTTGAATATAGAGAATGTGGCGTTGATGCCTTGTAATCCCTCGATTGGGGGACCTGCTAAAGGACATCTGGTGCGGGAGATCGATGCTCTTGGCGGGGAGATAGGGGTCAACATAGATAAAACCCTGATTAATATTAGAATGCTTAACACCAGTAAAGGCCCTGCGGTTCGCGCCCTTCGTGCTCAAGCTGATAAGAAGCTCTATCAACATGAGATGAAGCGAGCCTTGATGCGTCAGGAAGGATTAGACTTAAAACAAGGACTAGTTACTGATATCATAGCTCATAATGGTAAAGTGGAGGGGGTAAGAACGATAGCGGGAGATGAATATCGAGCGAAGACGGTAATAGTTACTACTGGGACTTTCCTGAATGGGCTGATCCATATCGGAGAGGTATCCTATCCCGCAGGAAGACAGGGTGAATTCCCCTCGATACATTTATCGGATAGTTTGAGGAAGCTGGGGTTGGAATTAGGGAGGTTGAAGACAGGCACAGTTCCTAGATTAGATGCTCGAACTATAGACTATTCTCGATTGAAGGAGCAGAGGGGCGATGAAGAGCCATTAAACTTCTCCTTTACCTCTCCTATCTATGAGAGAGAGCAGGTATCCTGCTGGCTGACTTACACCACAAAGGAGACTCGCGATATAATATTGCGCAATCTTCATCGCTCGCCTCTTTACGGAGGTAAGATCAAAGGGATCGGACCTCGTTACTGTCCATCTATTGAGGATAAGATCGTTCGTTTCGCTGACAAGGAAACTCATCATGCTTTTCTAGAACCAGAAGGGATAACGACTAATGAGGTATATTTACAAGGGATCGCCACCAGTCTGCCCGCAGATGTGCAACTGGATATGGTCCACTCGATAATAGGTTTGGAGAATGCGGAAATTATGCGGTGGGGATATGCGATAGAATATGATTTCGTATTTCCCACCCAGTTGAAGCCCACACTTGAGACTAAGAAGATCTCAGGTCTTTTCTTGGCTGGACAGGTAAATGGGACCTCGGGATATGAGGAGGCTGGTGGTCAGGGCATTATGGCGGGGATCAACGCCGCTCTGAAGGTTAGAAGGCAGGAGCCGTTGATCTTGGATAGATCTCAGGCCTATATCGGAGTTCTGATAGATGATCTAGTAACTAAGGGGACTAAAGAGCCTTATAGAATGTTCACCTCTAGGGCGGAATATAGATTACTGCTTCGTCAGGATAACGCTGATCTTCGCCTAACTCCTATAGGATACAAGATAGGTCTTATTCCTAAGGAGAGATATCGCTTATTCTTGGAGAAGAGAGAGATACTGGAGAAACAACTAGATCGCTTAGGCAAGATATCCTTAAAGCCTGAGGAAGAGGTCCAATCCTCCTTACGCTCGGTGGGAAGTAGCGAGATAAGGCAAGCTGTCAGACTCTCGGAGCTACTGCGCAGACCTGAGATCAGCTATGAGTTGCTATCTAAAATCACCTCCGAGCTTCCTTCCCTACCGAGAGATATAATCGAGGAGTTGGAGATTCAAATTAAATATGATGGATACATAAAGCGAGAACTACAGCAGGTTGAACGCTTCAAGAAGCTAGAAAATAGGGGAATACCTGATGATATAGATTATGATGAGGTATATGGATTATCAACTGAAGCTAGGCAGAAGTTAAAAGCTATAAGACCGATATCGATAGGGCAAGCTCAACGCATATCTGGTATCAGCCCTTCCGATATATCTGTGCTGATGATATATTTAGAGCGGAGGAAGAGAAGTTCACAAAGCTATAAATAATATTTAGATATCAATTGGGATACAGAATAAGTATAACTCTACGAATGAATTTATAGATGACGATTAGGAAAATGGTGACACCTATGGTTAAGCTGAAGCAACATAAGGTTATATTAGAAGGCAAAGCTCCGCGGGATAGAAGTATCAGGCTACGCCCTATGACTGAAGATGATTGGGATATTTTAGCCAAGTGGAATAGCGATCCAGAGGTTCTTTACTACTCCGAAGGAGACGATGTTACTTCCTATACTCTTGAGGAAGTCCAGGAGATATATCGTTCAACATGTAAAAATGCATTCTGTTTCATTATTGAGGTTGACGGCGAACCAATTGGAGAATGCTGGCTTCAGAAGATGAATCTTGAGAGAATTATCCAGGAGTATCCTGATTTAGATTGCCGTCGAATCGACTTGATGATTAAGGAGAAGTTCTTCGAGAAAAGAGATAAGGAACGATGAAATGATAGCTTCATATGTCTTGGGAATATAAACAATAAAAATCATCGATCTCTTCGCCAGAGATCGATGATTAATAAGCAAAAGTGGCTAATTTACATCCCCTTTCTTACCAATAACAATCGGGAGGATCCACAATTGGATAAGGATCGTAATACGGTGGATCTACAATTGGATAGGGACAGGGATCATCGTATATATATGGTGGTTCTACGATCGGGTGAGGATTGCATATAGGTGGCCTTTTAAATGGATAGGGAGCATGGTAGGGTGGCTCCACGATTGGATAGGGATAGCGTATACGATCTGGAGCTATGATTATTATTATCACGTACGGAGGGCGGCGATCATATATATCGATCGGACGCCTCTCATACGGCCTCCTGATGTAGATTCTTTGTGATGTCTCCTCTGCAAAAGCCAATGAGCAAGCCACTAATGTAAGAAGTGTTATCCCTAATATTAAGTATCTTTTCATCTTTAGATTCTCTCCTCATCAATAAGATTTTCTTAGCTATTACTTATAAGATTTGGAGAGCTAAAAGTTTCAACTAAATAGAAATTTGTCCTGGAGTTAGAGATATAAGATGAAAAAAAGAGCTGGGCGGCAAGTTGAAGGCTGGAACCAGTAGTATTTTCAATTCTCAAGCGGAATTATCATTATTTCTACTATGGCTTACTTATCCCTCAGCCTGCCACTTATTGAACATTACGTCTAACAATCAGGGTAGTGCTATTGATATTGGGGTAGATTCGTTGTTGGTCTCGTTGCTTTCCTTTACCCTGCAATAATCGGGCATAGACTCGTCGCCACTGCAACTATCAGCGATAGCTTTCAAGGAAACGGTCACGTTATGTACCGTAGGGGAGAAGGTTACTTTTCCTTCGAAGGTCACGGTTGACCCTGAGTCCAACGCACCAGTTGTATAGGGATACCAAGTATCACTTTGCCCTGGAACAGTGAAGGCAACTACGAAAGTGCCACCGGAGCCGGTGTATTTTGTGGCTACCTTGAAGATACCAGCTGACTCAGTACCTTGATTCTTGACTATAACGCGGATAGGCACTTCAACACTGCCTGCAGGGTTTATAGTAACAGGGCCTGTGGTCACCAAGGTAGAAACCACCAAGTCTGGCAAATTTGTTTCCACATATATACAACTGGACATTGAAAGGATTATGCATACGGCAAACACAACTAATATATAGCGTTTTATATTTTACACCTCCTTAAATAAAGATATATGCCTAATATTCTCAAGGCGATCAAGACATATCTTTCCTACAATTGAGACTCTTTAAGGTTGAGTAAAAGAGTCCGACAATTAGGGTAGCGCTATTGATATTGGGGTAGATTCGTTGTTGGTCTCGTTGCTTTCTTCTACCCTGCAATAGTCGGGCATAAACTCGTCGCCACTGCAGCTGTCGGCGATAGCTTTCAAGGAGACGGTCACATTATGTACCGTATAGTAGAAGGTTACTTTTCCTGCGAAGGTCACAGTTGCCCCTGAAGCCAGGGAAGTATTTGTAAAGGGATACCAGACACTACTTTGCCCTGGAACAGTGAAGGCAACTACGAAAGTGCCATCGGGCCCAGTGTATTCTGTGGCTACCTTGAAGATTCCAGCTGAAGCAGTGCCCTGATTTTTGACTATGACGCGAATAGGTACTTCCACGG
>CAZSTA010000121.1:0-10887 GCA_964609495.1 uncultured bacterium
GAATATGATACCCCCGATTATAAGTTCAAAAACCAAAAGGGAGGGGGAACTAAAGGGCTTTAGCTCAATCTCGACGTTCCCTCTCCCCTCGTGGGAGAGGGATAGGGTGAGGGGGAATTAGTCTTTAACTCCCTAACGAAGAACCAAGAATATGATACCCCCGATTATAAGTTCAAAAACCAAAAGGGAAGGGGGACTAAATGGCTTTAGTTCAATCTCAGCGTTCCCTCTCCCCTCGTGGGAGAGGGAGAAACCATTAAGGGATTGAACAATTCTTCACTTTCTGTATTCAACTCATAAGGAGAGAGCAGATGAAAGCAGAAGAGCTTGAAAAAGGATTCTTCAGGGTATTCGGTAGGGATAAGGAGAAACCAAGGATAATTAGAGCCCCCGGGCGAGTCAATTTGATCGGAGAGCATACCGATTATAACGATGGTTTCGTTCTGCCAATAGCTATAGATAAAGATATTTGGATGGTGGCTAGAGCGCGATCTGATGATAAGGTAAACCTTCATGATCTGCGCCTGAATCTATTTTCCTCCTTCTCGTTAAATGATATTAAAAGAAGCGAGATGGAAGAAGAGATATGGGTGAATTATCCAAAGGGAGTTATGCACCTCCTACAAGAAGAGGGATATAGATTGAAAGGGATGGACATCGCTCTATACGGAGATGTTCCGCAGGGAGCAGGTTTATCCTCTTCTGCCGCTTTTGAGATGGTTACCGCGATGACCTGTCAGGTGATAAACGAGTTGGATATAGAGCCAATTGACATGATTAAATTGTGCCAACGAGCGGAGAATGAGTTCGTAGGCGTCAATTGTGGGATTATGGATCAGTTCATCTCCAGATTGGGGAGGAAGGATTCTGCCCTGCTTCTGGATTGTCGGAATTTAACTTATGAACATGTTCCTCTGGATTTGTTTAAAATTGTAATCTGCGATACTAGGGTGAAGAGAGGATTAGTCTCCTCGGAGTATAATACCAGTCGAGAGGAGTGTAATACCGCCACTAAGCTCCTATCCCAATATTATCCTGGGGTGAAAGCTCTGCGCGATATCTCCCCTTCCCAATTTGAAGAGGCTAAGGATAACCTGCCAGAAATAGTGAGGAAGAGATGCAAACATGTCGTCTATGAGGATGAGAGGACCCTCAAAGCGGTCGAGTGTTTGAAGAAGGGAGATATGGAGGAACTAGGCAAAGCGATGTCCGAGTCCCATAATAGCTTGAGAGATGATTACGAAGTCAGTTGTCCTGAACTGGATATAATGGTAGAGATCGCTTCTCAAGTCGAAGGGGTGATCGGCGCTAGAATGACCGGAGCTGGCTTTGGGGGTTGCACAATTAACTTAGTAGAGGAAAATAGGATTGAGGAACTCATAGCGGCGATCGAGAGGGAGTACCCCGAAAGAACGAAGCTCGAGCCTAAAATATATATATGTCAGGCGGTAAATGGAGCCGAAGAGATTCGAGGGGAATAGGGGAGGTGGAGAGGGGGAAGCCTTCCATAAGATGTGTAAGGAGAGAACATATCGAGAGCTAGCCTCCGGGGGGGATCTTATCAACTTTGTGGTGATCGTCAAGGAGACTGATCTCTTCATTAAAGCCGATAGCGATTTATCTGCTCAAGCGAAGGAAGCTATCCTAAAATATAGAAAGCAGTTGGAGGATTATATAGCGCTTAATCCGATATTTCGCAAGACCTTAAAGCCCTACAAGGTGGAGGAGACGGCGCCTCCTATAGCAAAGGAGATGGGTTGGGCTGGGTCTCTGGCGAGAGTAGGACCTATGGCCGCGGTAGCTGGAGCTATAGCTGAATATGTGGGAAAGGAACTGCTAAAGTTCAGCAGGCAGGTGATAGTAGAGAATGGAGGAGATCTATTCCTAAAGAGCGAGGCAGAGATGAAGATCGCTATCTATGCGGGAAAATCCCCCTTCAGCAATCGTTTAGCTATAAAGCTTTCTCCTGAGAAGACTCCTATGGGCATCTGTACCTCGTCTGGGACCGTAGGACACTCTTTGAGCTTGGGGAAGGCTGATGCGGTAGTTATAACCTCGAAATCCACCTCCTTAGCAGATGCAGTCGCTACCGCGGTGGGAAATATAATAAAAAGCCCCGAGGACATTCCTCGAGGCTTGGAATTTGCTCAGAATATAACAGGAGTTGAAGGGGCAATTATAATTAAGGATGATGAGTTAGGAGTTTGGGGCGATATTCAGCTTGCTAAGGTATAAGGCTCTCCTCAGATCGGATCAAGATCATGTCGCCGATCTTTAATTCTAACCCCTCTTCTATAGAATCGAGTTTAAATTCAGACACCTTATTCTTTTCATCTACGCTCACGACCTTCCCCGTTCCCACCGGCTTTCTCTCCCACTTATTTAAATCGACCACCATTCCGGGTTCGATATTCTTCGTAATGTTAGTAACTACAACCACCTCTCCCCCATCCTTCTTCACATCTAATACTCTCCCACTCTGAGGTATACCCCTCCCTTGAGTTGCGTTTCTATATTCCCTCTGTAGTGTGAAATTAGTGACTAATAACAAAGCTATAACCACCACAAAAATGCTACTTATAGTAGCCATACTAACTCGATAACCTCGGGGAGGAACCAAGAACTTACCAACTGAGAAGAAAAAAGATGATAATCTGCCCCTCCTCGGTTGATTTGGTTGAGGAGGATATTCCCTACGAACTATACTAAGCAAAGAATCGGGCATCCTAATGGGCTTCTCCTCCAAATATTCATCGAGTTCATTTAAAAGATCGAGAGATGAACCACAACTAGGGCAGATATGTATATGCTCTTTCTCCTCCTGGGTAAGCTCGATCTTCCCGCTCTGGAAAGCGATCAGCCTATCTTCGGCTGGACAATTCCGTTGGAATTTGGTGAAGTATTTGAGGAGTAATCTATCAGCCTCGGATAGCTCCTTCAGCTTGCGAGCACAGACTTCACATTCGGCAAGGTGTTCTTCCACCCTCCGTCTTTCCTCCTCATCTAACTCGCCATCTATATAGGGAACTAACAGAGCGGATATCTCGGGTCGAGAGCAAGCATTATTCATAATAAGACCCCTTCCTTCTATCTAGAAATAACCAAAAATTTTAAAACTAGCTAACGCAAGTTAGCAACTCTCTATTATTTAGTCGCCAAAAAATTGATTTCAATTCTAATCAGAAATTAATTTTTGATAAATTTCTTTTAACTTCAACAGACACCTGCTCATTCGAGAATAGACAGTTCCCTTTGGGATATCCAACTCCTCAGCGATCTGCTTGCAAGACATCGCCTGAAGATAACGGAGTTCTACGATCTTCTGACATTTATAGGATAACTTCCCTATCGCCATCTTCAGGGCCTCTCTATCTTCTACATCTACTAATAATTCCTCCGGCCTTTTCCCTCTATCCGCTGGGTCTATAGCTAAACTCCCGTCTGCTCTCACCTCGTATAGCGAGCGATGAACAACTCCTTTACCTCTCTTCAAAGTATCTTTTCTTCTTATCTCCGATATACACTTATTTTTAGCGATATTAGTTATATAAGTCTTGAGCTGGGATCGAAACTTGAAGGAACGCAGGCTGATCACTAAAGCTGAGAATACCTCCTGGATTATATCTTCCGTCTGCTCTTTGGGAAAATTCCACTTTCCCCAACAGACGATCTTATAAACCAAGGGATAAAACCGCCTATATAATGCCTGCCAAGCGGCTTCGTCTCCTCTTATACAAAGAGCTACCAATTCCTCCTCGCTCATATTGTCATAATTTAGAGGCTTATTCCTCACCCTAACCTTCCCCTCTTATCTTCCCACCCTAATTATTTATGCTGAAAAAACCATCGGATTGATCTTCACCGCTCAGATAACCATCGGAAGCGGTGACTTTGATAAGATAATTTGAGCCATTAGCGCAAGTGGTAGTATCCCAATCATAACTACCACCGTTATCAATATCGGTCGCTATATTATCCCAAACCGCCCCTCCACTTATACTATAGCTGATAGCTATCTTTAAGGGATCTCCATCGGGATCGGTTGCCGTCCAAAGTATCTCTTGAGTTTCGCTCCATACCTCCCCTCCATTCGGCGCTTCAACCTTAACTGAAGGTTGAGAATTCTCTATAACGTTGATATTAACACCGATTGTGCTACTCTGCAATCCATCATTATCGGTAACTCTGAACTTAGCTAAGTAAGAATTAGGAGCGGTATAGGTATAGGACGTATTACCTGTAGTATCGCTCTCCCAATCCATTATTCCATCCCCGTTGAAATCCCACTCATACTTCGCGATCCAACCATCCTCATCATATCCCTCGCCGGTAAATTCGACCTTGAGAGGAGCTTTACCACTCTTAGGGTCAGCATCGGCGGTTGCCCTCGGAGGTTTCTTATCCTCCTTCGCTACAACTATACTAACTGTATCAGTATCCTCTGCCCCTTTATCATCGGTAACCGTAAATTTCGCTATATAAGTTCCCACTTCGGTATAAGTATGGTCTGCTTCACCGGTGGTGCTACTCTCCCATATATCAGAGCCATCCCCAAAATCCCAGGCATACTTTACTATCTCTCCATCGGCATCTGTTCCCTTGCCTTTAAATGCAACTTCAAGAGGCACTATTCCACTCTGAGGATTGGCTGAGGCTAAAGCTACTGGAGGGACATTAGAGGGCTTAGACGAAGTTTTATTGCTGATAACTACTAATAAGGCTATTAAGGCAACTCCTCCTAAAGCATAGTAGATGTAATCCGCTTCATCTAAGGAAGAAGATTTTGATGGTGGTAGGGAAGCCTTATCGCTTTGGATATATCTAGGCTTGGTGGGAGTTATCTTCGGAGGAGCCTCCTCCTCTATCTTCTTCATAATTACATCTAAAGCCCTTATAGCTCCAGCATAAACGTTTTGGACACTAGACCAATTCTCATATCCTTCCTTGATAATGAGGATCTCATGAGAGCCAGGAGACAGATCACTTCTGATCAATCCCTGCTCTATAGTCTCTCCTACATATTCCCCATCTATATATACCTTAGCTTTAGAGGGTAGCGATCTTATCAATAATCCCCCCAGCTTCTCAGGAGGGATAACCCCGCTCACCTCTTCTACTTTCTCCCTAATCTCTATCTTATTCCCCTTCTCTATCTCCTGTTTAGTAGCCCTCTGGATTATAAGGGCATAAGATAGGTCCTCCCTTACCTTAGTGACTCTTATCGCCCCTGTATCTATACGAGCTATTATCATCTCCTTGGTCTCAGGATGGGTTAATCTCTCCAAGCGGTAGGTGTTGAATTCATCCCCAGGTTGAACCCCGTCTTCTGATCCTATATCTATTATAAGTTGTCCACCTGAGAAGGTCGTTATAACATACCCTTTAGCTTCTCCTATTAGATACACCTTTTTTCCCACATTATCGATGATCTGAGGGGTTTGTCCCGTGACCTCACCTTCAACCTTTCTTTTAGTATAGCGAAAGGCTTCCTGAACTGTGATCGTCCCGTCTAGATCCTCATCAGCCGCCCCTTTCAAAGCCTCCAAGAAATAGTAAGTAAATATGCCATGGTGGAACTCCTCTTTCTCCTGTGATATTTGATCTCCCTTGCCCGAACTGATGACAATCGTTCCTGGCATTGCCAGATCACTAATTAATTGATCGCTAGGATAAACCCTGGTTTCAACCTCCTGGAATACCTGGAATTTCGGGAGCTCCTCCTCCACCACTGCTCCTCCATAACAACTATCAAAGATCAAAACGACCTTATTAGATCTTAACCTTCGCACCCAATACCCGAAGATATCATCGACTATACCTGTAGTCTCATCATCTAGGGAGACATCATAAGGGAGTAGATACTCGTCTAATCCGTCAGGTTCATCTCCATCTTTATCCTCGGCATAACTTCCATGCCCTGAGAAATAGATAACTACTAGATCATCCGTTTTAGCATTCCTGCCTAACCACCCAGTGATAGTTTCTCTTATACATTTTCTAGTCGCATCGGAGTTTATCAGCAACATAATATGATCGGCAGGAAATTTCCCCTTCTCTCTCAAAACCTGCTGTATAGCTATGGCATCATTATCAGCATATTTAAGAGGTATAACTTGAGGGTCTTCATACTTGGATATACCGATTACAACCGCCCATTTATCATACTTCTCTTCTCCCTTGACAAGCGAGGGGGATAATATAACATTTAATAATGATATGACAATTGTATATACTACTGTCTTGACCAACTTCTTCTCGAACTTCATCCTCAGCCCTCAATCCTCCTAAAAGCTGGTCAAATAAATAGCCCTTTTAGCCTCATCCTTCATAACAGGAGTCTGACTTTTGATATATTCCTTTACCCTATCAGAGGCGAAGATAAAAGCTTCCTGAGCGCTTATCATCCTATCCCTATCTTTATCCGCCTTCCCACTCAATCCCTCCAATAGGTAATAGGTAAATATCCCATGTTTAAGCTTCTTCTCCTCGGCGACCTTCTGATTCGAATCGCCCGAGGTCATAATTATCACCGCTCTGTCGCGCTCCTTACCTCTTTTTGATACCGATAAATCATCCAAGAAGCCTTTACCTATACTCTCCCGGGGTGATTTAGCGATGCCGGAAAAAGACACCCCTCTATCAGCATCTCCACTATAACAACTATCTAAGATGACAACGGTATTATCAGCTTCCAACTGTCTAAGCCAATATCCAAATATATCATCTACGATCCCGGTCGATTCATCCCCTAGGAAGGTATCATAAGGAAGAAGATATTCATCAAGACCATCCTCCTCATCTCCATCCCAATCATTGCCATAACCTCCATGTCCAGAAAAGTAGATGATTGCCGTAGCACCTTCTCCAGCTTGCTTCCCTAACCAACGTAGGACTCCCCTTCTTATATCATCGAAAGTCGCTTCTTCATTTAGCAACAACTTTATATTTCCGGGGGGAACTCCTCCCTTCTCGATCAACACTTTCTTGAAGGCTAAGGCGTCATTATCGCTGAAACTTAGATTCCTTATAGCTGGATCCTGATAGATGGATATCCCGATTATTAGAGCCAATTTCTCCCCTTCGGGGGTGATAAATCCTCCCTTTGCGGAAGCCTGAGAGAAGATAAGACCAAATGCTAGGAGGAAAACTACAAGATAATATATCTTAGCCATTTTAAAGCCACTCCCTCCTCGTATCAGACTTTAACTAATTTGTCGGATTTACAAGCAGAAACTTCAAAAAATAAATTATATTTTATTTGTTGTAGGGATAGCCCGAGGAAACTAGATAAATTGGATGCCAAGTTACTCGCCTAATTCCTTAAACTTCGGAATAAAGGTTTTACTATATCTAAATTATACCATATTATAACGAAAAATCAAAATATAATTTCCCATATAATTTCCTCCAATTTTAGAGGGTTTTAATGTCGGAAAGAAATAGTAATTAAGCGAGAGCCAAGATCTTTGCATAATTCTCAGGACTAAGAGGAATGCCCACCCTCGGTAAGAGATGACGAAAATAAGGAAAGTTCAAATTCATCGAAAGCCGCTTTAGAATAAGGGATACTTACCATATTCGATAAATGCCTCGAACATTGCCCTAGCATTTTCCAGAGGCACATCGGGTAAGATCCACCCCTGTCCTCTAAGTCCACCTTGATTATCCCCCAATATATTGATTATATCCTTGACATGTTCCTTAACCTGCTCAGGGATTCCATAGGGCATTATATATTGGCGATCGAGATCTGTATGAATACAGAGCTTTCCCGAGGTCAATTTTGCAACCTCTCTGAGATCCATACAGGAGAATTGGGGATTAAGGGTATCAACTCCGATCTCCATTAAATCAGGGATGTAGTCGATTATATAGCCATCGCTGTGAAAGAATACGTAAGCCCCTCCCTGGTGGACTGCCTCGAACATCTTCTTATAGTAAGGTTTAAAGAACTTCCGCCATAGTTCAGGGTTGATCATTACCTGCCTCTGTGTTCCCCAATCATCGGCGAAGACGACCTCATCAACTCCCAGAGCCAGAGCTCTTTCGATCAATTTCATATTATAATCTAATACCATATCAGCGAGGATATTTAATTCCCTCCTCTCATCAACGAGATCGATGAGGAGATCGGCATATCCCCTGAGCCATTGGAGTCGCTCGAAGAAGTTCCCTCCAGTTGCTTGAGTGAGCCATTGTTTCTTATACTCCGCGACCTTTTTCCTCTCCTCCCCGAATTCCCTATCCCCAATAGCTGGAGCTTCAGGAGGAACATAATCCTTTAAGTTATTCCAGTCCTCTAAAGGATGTCTCAAGATCTGCCCTAATATGCCATCATAACGATCTAACCACACCGTTCCCCACTCATCGGTATACTCGCGACGATAATCCTCCCCCTTGAACTCCTCTCCCTCGAACTTCTTAAGCTCTTCGCTGTGATCGGAGGGGCCGAAGTCCTGAGGGAATTCCTTTAGAAGTTCAACTAAATCCTTCTTATATCTCTTCATCGTGCCGTCGAGATAAGCATGGGTGAAGGGGATTCTATCAGGTCCCGTAAATTCGATACTTCTTATAACTCGCTCCCGACTATTCATAATCGCTCCTCTCTTATAAAAAAACTTCTTCACCTAACTATAGAATGAAGAAGTTCTACTTGCCACTATATTATGGCGGGGTCGACGGGATTCGAACCCGCGATCTCTGGCTTGACAGGCCAGTGTCCTAAACCGCTGAACGACGACCCCACCTTCAAATTCCTCTCTGGTGGGCGAAACAGGATTTGAACCTGTGACCCCTTGCGTGTGAAGCAAGTGCTCTCCCGCTGAGCTATTCGCCCTTGTCCATCAAAGTAGCTGAGTTCGATTTTGGCGCCCCCAGGGGAATTCGAATCCCCGTTGCCGCCTTGAAAGGGCGATGTCCTAGGCCTCTAGACGATGGGGGCCTATATCAAATATCAGTAAGCGGGCCACGGGCATCAACCGACAAATCGCTCAGCTAAATAAAGTTGGTGAGCCGTGCAGGAATCGAACCTGCGACCCTCTGCTTAAAAGGCAGATGCTCTACCAGCTGAGCTAACGGCCCAATATACCCAACTCCTTAAGAGCCCAGCCGATTACTTGGCGACTCCTCTAGCTATTATACTAAATTTTTGAGTTATTGTCAATACCTTTCCTAAAAATTTCAAGGAATTTCCTGCTTTAAAGGGAACTTTTGCCGGCAATTTTTAATGTTTGAAATGTCTTATCCCAGTGAATACCATTGCTATCTTATGTTCATTAGCAGCCGCGATCACCTCTTCATCTTTTACCGAGCCACCCGGCTCTATCATCACTTTTACTCCCGCCTTGGCGGCTTCATCAACTGTGTCCCGGAAAGGGATGAGCGCATCAGAAGCCAGAACCGATCCTTTGGCTCTGTCTCCTGCCTTGGATACCGCGATCTTGACCGCGTCAACTCTGCTCATCTGTCCTGCGCCGATTCCTATCGTCTGTCTATCTTTTACTAAGACAATAGCATTGGACTTTATATGCTTCACTGCCTTCCAAGCGAAGAATAAATCCGCTAGTTCCTTCTCAGTCGGCTCTATGGAGGTTACAACCTTGATATCCTCCCTCGTAAGCTCCTTAGTATCTCTCTCCTGGACTAACAAGCCCCCTACAACTTTCTTCATATCATAAGATGTTATCCCAGGAATTCCTACCTTTTTCACCTCTTCCAGATTCCCGACCTCCAGAACCCTTAGATTCTTCTTAGAGGTTAATATATCGAGCGCTTCTTCTTCATACTCAGGAGCGATCACAGCTTCGATGAAGGTACTTGTGATCTGTTCAGCAGTTTTAGGGTCCACCTTTCTGTTTAGGGCAACTATCCCTCCAAAGGCGGATAGAGGATCGCAAGCGTGGGCTTTAGAATAGGCTTCACTTATAGTATCCGCTTCCGCTAGACCACAAGGATTGGTATGCTTTATAACCGCCGCGGTTGGCTCGGAAAAATCCCTCACCATAGCTAAAGCAGAATCCAAATCATATATATTATTAAAGGATAATTTCCTACCTTGTAATTGTTTAGCTCTAGCAACATTAGGTTCGATGAGTTCAAGCTCCTTATAAAAGACCCCCTCCTGATGAGGATTCTCCCCATATCTTAGAGACTGAGCTTTCTCGAATCTCAGCACTATATCTTGAGGAAATTGCTCCCCTCCCGCGAGTCCGCTCTGCAAGAAGGGATAGATATAGGAATCATAATCCGCGGTATGTTTGAAGGCGGCGATCGCTAACTCGAAGCTGGTCTCCCGACTTATCCCTCCGTCGTTCTCCCCCATCTCCCTTAGGAGAGCTTCATAATAACGAGGATCGACCACTACTACCACATTCTCGAAATTCTTTGCGGCGGAGCGAATCATCGTTGGCCCACCGATATCTATATTCTCGATCGCCTCCTCTAGAGAGACATCTCCCTTAGCTATGGTCTCTCGGAAAGGATATAGGTTCACCACTACTAAATCTAGGGGAGCTATATTATGCTCTTTTAGCTGGGAGAGATGTTCTCCAGTTCTCTTAGCAAGAATCCCAGCGTGGACCGCTGGATGCAGGGTTCTGACCCTTCCATCCAACATCTCAGGATATCCGGTAACTTCACTTATGTTAATTACCGGAAGTCCTGCTGAGGCTATCGCCTTAGCTGTTCCTCCCGTCGATATTATCTCCACCCCGAAACTATGGAGTCCTCTCGCTAATTCGGTCAATCCATCCTTGTTCGACACACTGATAATAGCTCTTTTGATTTTTATCATATTTATGCGCCTTCCTCCCTAAAAATATTCGCTCATATTGGATTCTGCGTGCTTAGCCAAGGTTTCAAATTTAAATCACCCTCCCATCGAGGGAG
>CAZSTA010000122.1:0-10873 GCA_964609495.1 uncultured bacterium
CTTTATTCAGAATTTATCCATCTCGGATACGAATATCTATTTTCCCCTTCATCTCTATTATCCTAAAAATGGGGGGAAGTTTCAACTATTTTTGCCTCAACTAGTTCTCGCTCTAAGTGAACGTAACTTATTCTTAATCAGCCTTATTATCTGATATATCTCCTCCCCTTTTAAGATGATGGATACTGTTATATATACCGCTACACTCCCCAGTAACGATGTGGCTACTTGAATCATTGAGAAGAGAAATTTACTTGTATCCGTAAGCGCTTCTAAACCAGTGGATATCAGAAAGGCTGTCAATCCTAGTGCTAGGGAAGACAAAACCATTTTTAGGATCGCAAATATAATCCTTCGCAGGCCGATCCCCTTTAATCTACGTTGAGCGAGCCAGAAGAGGATGAGCGTATTGACTATACCAGCAATCGAGGTTGCCAGAGCTAACCCTCCTACTTTCATAGGACCTATCAAGATCAGATTCAGAACTATATTTAGTCCAACGGAGAAAGCACCGATTATCATCGGAGATTTGGTGTCTCCTAAAGCATAGAAGAGGCGATTAAGGAGATGAACAGTTCCATATCCGAAGAGACCAAAAGAATAATAGAAAAGAGCGATCGCAGTTATAGCTGTGGCTTGACTGGTAAAACGGTGCCTTTGAAAGATCAGACGGATAAGGGGATACCTCAGGACCATCAATCCCACGGCGGAAGGTAAAAGGATGAAGAAGATAAGCCGAACCGCCTCGGATAAACTATCCTTCAAGCCAGATGTATCATCTTCAGCTACCTGTTTGGCGAAGAGAGGTAGGGATACAGTTGAGATCGCCACTCCAAAGACGCCATAGGGAAGTTGAATTAACCTGGTGGCATATTGCATAGCGGAGATACTTCCCTCAATTAAGCCCGAGGCTAGCTTTCTATCCACCAGTATATTGAGCTGAGTGACAGCTAACCCTAGAGCGACCGGTCCCATAAGGCGAAGGATCTCTTTAATTCCCGGATGATCTAGGGAAGGGATGAACTTAAATCTAAAGCCCCGCTTTACTACACTTGGGACCTGAATTAGCCACTGTCCCATACCTCCCACCAGAACTCCTAAGGCGGCGGCATAGATCGGATTGCCCAGCGAAGGGCTCAACACCACAATAAAAGCGATCTCGGTTATAGAGAGCATAATGGGGGCGATAGCCGGCCATAGGAAGTGCTGATGAGAATTGAGCATCCCCATAGTAAGAGCGGCTAGGGAGATAAATCCTAGAAAGGGGAACATTATCCTCGTCAAAGAGATGGTCAGATTCAACTTCTCTATATCATTTTTAAAATTAGCAACGGTCAATCCTCTAACGAGTAGGGGAGAAAATAATATCCCTACTGCAAGAGCTATTAATAACACTATAACTAGCAGGCTGAATACTATATTCGCTAACTTCCAAGCCTCTTCCTTGCTCTCCTTAGTTAGATAATAGGTAAAGACGGGGATAAAAGCGGTGCTTAAAGCTCCCTCCGCGAGTAATTGACGGAGGAAGTGAGGGATAGTATATGCTATCGAAAAGGCATCATATTGACCGCTAGCTCCGAAATAAGCGGCGATCACCACTTCCCTTGCCAAGCCCAATACTCGGCTTAATAGGGTCGCTAGCATAACTATTCCAGTGAGCTTCGCTATCCTTCCCCTTCTGGTTTCACTTGCTATCTCTTGGGGGAACTCTCCAATATCTCTCTGAGATTCAGTCATATATCGCTACTCTTTCGCTCTTTATCCTCATATCCTAATATAGGTTGGGTACATATTCTATCATAAAGTAAAATTCTTGCTTTTCAGGACACTTATCTTAACCTTTTCTCTTACATTCCATCTTCTCAGATACAGATAGCTTGATATTATGATAACATAGAGAGATTTAGGAGTCAAGAGGATTAAAAATATTATTCTAGCTAGACAACCTACCGATTATAACTTCGATTAAGATCATCATCTCTACTTATAGATTATATCGCTAAAAAGAAAAAGAGCCAGATCGCTGAGGTCTGACCCTTCCTGGAATATTTCGCTTAATCTTAACTTAACCTGCCTTCCTCAACTTTTCTATCCCTCTGCTAGGCCATATTCTCCTAATGCTATAAATACATCTATACAGCCACCTTTTCTCCCTAAGCTTCCTCCGTTTTATCGCTTCATTAAGTTCTGTAATTAATTGCTTAGGAGTTATATTGTGATCAGCGGCGAAGAAGAGAATAGGCTTTCGAGGAACTTCTGGCCCCTCGAAGGCACTCACTCCGTATCTATGGAACACCCTCCTACACTCAGGATATCGGGCTGTTACCTCTTCAATCGTCATCTTGCTATGAATCTTATCACGTAGACTTGACATCTTTATCCCCCCTTGAGGGCAGCCGAGAGCCTTATCCTTATTAAGAGGTAATTTTTTACAACCTCATTCGCCTTGTCCTCTATTCCTTGTGCCTCCTCTTATAGAAAACTTGAATTGAACTCTAGTAAATTGGAACTTATTAACTCAAACCTCCCCCCTAATGCTTAATACGTGATTTGAGGAAAGCTCATAACTGGTGTGTAAATTTTGCCACAACGAAGACAAGGCTCGTCCCAAATAAGGCTGAACAACCGCCTACCCGAATATTTGTTGTATGATAGTAAAGCAAAAATTATGCCAATGTAGCGGTATCATTAAGGAGGGCACTAAATTAATCTATATTCTTATAGTCGTAGATGAATTATATCCAATCACTATTAATACTAAAACAGGACAAATTATGTTTCATTCCTTTCCCTAATTGTAATACCCGAAATCCTCGACCGCTTCGAAGAAGGCTACCACATTGTTCCAAGGGATGCTCGCCTCGATGTCATAAGCAGGAGCGGCTATGAATCCTCCTCCTCTTCTCATCGTCTCTATCCGCAACTTAACCTCCCCTCTTATATCCTCTGGACTGCCAAACTGCCAAAGAGAGGCGCTGCCTATCGCCCCGATGAAGGATAGCCTTTCTCCATATAGCTCCTTCAACTTAGCAGGGTTCATAACATCGGGTTGAACTGGGTGAAGCAGATCGACCCCGATCTCGATCAGATCTGGAATGATGGGTTCTATATATCCATCGCTGTGATAGAAGATATGAATCTCTGGCTTTACGCTCTTGGCAGCCGCTATAACCTCAGCTAAATGCGGTTTCAATAGCTTTCGCCACATAGTGGGACTGATGATCATCCCGGTTGGCATTCCCACATCGTCATCTAGGGCGAGGATATCTGCATCTGCCTGCGCGACAACAAGGCTATTATGAGCTGTCATATCGCTGATTTGATCGAAGAGATAAGTGGCTAGCTCTGGCTCATACACTAAATCCCCCAATAGCTTCTGAAATCCCCTCAATCTCCAAGCACTCTCGAATATCTCCCCTCCTAGATGAGGCAGATGAGCAATTACCGCCAGGTCCTTTTTATGAAGTTCTTCAACCTCCTGTTTCAGATATCGGTAGCGATATTCAGCGGTGATATCGGGGAATTTATACTCTCTTATCTCCTCGATAGTTGTAGCTTCACTTAGAGGATTAACTTCCTTGAGATCGGGCTTATATCCCCATTCACTATAGGTTTTTAAGATGGATATCTCTCCGATATCTATATCCTTAGGTAGTTTTTGGAGATACTCGGTGAAATCTAATTCCCTTCGACTAGATTCGAAGTGGAGGGGGCGAATTTCGATACCAAAGTAATCGGAGGTATCTTCGGGAGCCATCTTCTTCGAGAACCATTCTCCCGGCCATATAATCGTCTTGGGAACTTTATCAGGTTCTTTCCTAGCTAGAGTGGTCAATACCCTCTCTCTTGGAGTCATTATATATCACCCTTTCCTAACCATTTACTTAACAACTCTTTTCCGCTCCTCTGTGATATCTGGTGGTCCCCCTTAACGATGTTGATATATAATAAGCATTAATGTATAATGTACTGACAGATCACATCTGGACTATCAAACTTCGAACGAAGCCCCGAGGCTTGTCCCGTTCTGCGTCACCCTTTTAGCTCTTGTTAAAGTTATAGTAAATCCTACAGGAAGAACCTCAAAACAAGCTCCTGACTAAAGAGGAAGCTGCGGCCTCCGGATTTACCGCTTGCAATCCTTCATTTAAACCTGCCCTAAATAGGCGTTTGTCAGCAGTAACTAAGACTATATCATTCCCTGACTGTTCTAGAAAGCGCTAGCATCAAGATAAAAGTGATTCACCTCAAAACTCCTCTCGCATCTTGATCACTAAATCACTTAACTTTTCATCAGGAGGAATGCGGTTATCGAGCATCTTCCTGGCTTCTTGGACGGAGATCACCTTATCATAATCTCCTAGGATTACAGCTAACTGCTGATCTAGAAGATCAACCTCCTCATTGGCAGATCTCTTCTCTAAGGCTTCTAATATAGCTAGGGTGATAAAATCGTCAAGTCTATAATCTCGATTAAGATAGAGGAAATCTTTGAGTTTGGCATATATCTCCTCAGGTATTTCAACTTTAATTATTTCTCCCATAGAGAAATCGTGCAAGGGGGCTGCCGAGTTTTAGTCGGCAGGGGGAATTGCACAGGTTTCACCTCCTTTCTCTAAGTTTTCTTATCTGGTTTACTTGTGCCTTGTATATTCTCTACCCACATTTCTTAATATTCTAAATATACTTTAATATACTAAATTTTTGTTGTCTTATCAAGTAAAAAAGGTCTTGCCGACCCCAATTCATCCCCGAGGCAAGCCTCGGGGTTTTCTTAGCACGCTTCTATAACGGGAAATATGATAATCTAATTTCTCTTTCGATTTATTCTCCAGTTCAAAGAGATGAAATCCCCGCTTATGCGATCGGATTCCTCCGAACTTAGAAACATCACTAAAGGAATCACCTCCTCTGGACTCATAAGTAGGGAGCGATCTAGATCCTCCCACCTATCACGCTTCTGCTCCACCATCTTATGCATCTTAGTATCTACTTCACCCGGATAGATGGCGTTCACATTTATATCAAATTCGAGAACTTCCTCAGCTAGCGATTGAGTAAAACCTATTACTCCAAATTTAGATGCGCAATAAGCACTCATAGTTGGAAAGCCGATCTTCCCCGCAATCGAGGAGAAGTTTATAATCTTACCCTTTCTCCGCTTCTTCATCGGGCCAAGAACTGCTTTGCAACAGAGGAAAGTTCCCTTTAGATTTATATCTATTAACCTTCCCCAATCCTCGGCCTTGACCTCATCAACGGCTCCGATGGGTTCAACTACAGCGGCGTTATTGATTAATATATCCACAGTCCCAAACTCCTCTATAGTTCTTCTCACCATCTCATTTACCTCATCTTCTTTTGACACATCAGTCTTAATCGCTAGAGCTTCCCCTTCCAAAGTTCGAATCTCCTCGGCTGTTTCATCGATCTCACGCTGAGTCCTAGCCGCCACTACTACCTTGGCGCCCTCTTTAGCAAAGGCGATAGCAATGGCCTTCCCGATTCCTCTTCCCCCTCCGGTTATGATAACAACTTTATCTTTTAATTTCAGTATAAATCAGCTCCCTTCTATTTAAGAACTTTGAGGACTGATATTACTACCTATCAGCAATCTCAGGAGATTCTCAGTCCTCTCTAAATCCTTCTTCGCCCTCATCTTTTCTCTGGGATAATTTAGCTCGTTTTTTGAGGTAAGAAAAACCTCTGAGCTTTTAGAACGAAGATAGTTGCTCCCCCAACTATCACTTCGATTGGGTGGAAGGCATGGGTTCCAGTTGGCATAGTAGCGGGTAGGGGAAGGTCGATATATCTCTCTCGGGCATGGCAGGTCTCCCGAATTATGGATATAGCCTCATCTACTCGTTCCTCTTCTACACCGATGAGGATAGTGGTGTTACCTCCCCTTAGGAATCCTCCGGTGCTAGCCAATTTTGTGCACCGAATATTTCTCTCTGCCAACCTAAACAGGAGATTGGGCGAGTCTCGATCTTGCACTATCGCTATTAATAATCTCACTTTTACTCTCTCCTTTCTCTATTTGGTCACTACATTTATCAACCTCCCTGGTAGATAGATGATTAATAAAAAACTCCCGCCACCAGTAACTGGCATTACCAGGACAGGAGTATTACCTTCAGCAACGCACTCTCTTCACTAAGCATTGATTGAGAGAGAATATCAGAATATGGTGGAGCTGGTGGGAATTGAACCCACGACCTTCTCCATGCCAAGGAGACGCGCTCCCCCTGCGCCACAGCCCCATATCAATCCCTCGGTCTAATTATATTATACTAGAGGATTGAGAAAATGTCAAGAGTTTTTTCATAAATATCGGAAAATTTCGTTGATAAAAGCTATGTTTTATGGTATGATGATGCGAGAGGAGGGATAGTTATGGAGCAGCGCAGACCAGGATGTATAACTGCCTTAGCAGTCCTCACGGTAATTATAGGTATAGGGGCGCTTCTTTTAATGGCGAAAGCTTATATGGTGGAGAAGGCTGATAAGGAAGCCATCTCTGTGACATGGAGGGAATACATAGAGAGGAATAAAAATTTCTCTTTTCATGAATATGTGTTGAGGATCTCCTTCCTCTTCGCTCTTCTGGTGGTAGCTCCTATAATCACCGCGCTTGGACTCCTCAGGATGGAGAGATGGGCTAGATTCACCTCAGCCCTTATCTATGGTCTCGCGGCTATCTTTCTAAGCCTCGGTCTAGTAATGATATCGCTGGAGGAGAGGAGAAGTATCGCCAGCAGTTTTCAAGACATAGTGTTCGTTCTTATATACTTAGCTCTCATTTCCTTTTTCGTCTATATATTTCAATATCTACTTTTCTCCGAGAGTTCTATACGGGCTTTTGGGTTGAAGAGGAGTTCTTCTGCCTCGAAGGAGGGAGTGATTGTTGAATCCGAGGTTTCCCCTCTCGAGGTAGCTGATCCAGAGGTTAATGAGACCTCACCTGAGATATCCAGCGAAAGGAGGGTTCCTTGATAGATGCAGATAGCCTAGGAGTTACTTCGACGATACCGATGTTTTGATCATCCTGCAACATCTCCAGAGATTCGAGGTCTCCGATCTGTCGGAGAAAACTTTTCAGATCCTCTTCACTCACCATCCAAGGCGCATATTCACCCTTACTGCGTTGAACGCTCTCCTTATCTCGATAGGCCTTTAATTTGATGAATTCTCCTCTCTTTCCCTTTCTTATCCAGTTTCGAACCGTGGCGGGATCGATACATAATTTCTCCGCTATCTGCTCTGGAGTTAGATAGGTAGATATTCCTTTAGAGATAAAGGTGATGGGAGGCATATTATCTGATCTCCTTTCTTTATTATAATCTGTAGGAGTGAAAGGAAGGAGGGGCTTATACATCCCCTCCTTAGTCAAATTAGGAGGGATTAAGAACTTAACAAGGGTGGTTGGGTAAGTGAGCTTATTTGGGGGGAAGGGAATTATCTGTGATATCATTGCTATCTGACTTTTTGTATATCTCCTCCGAAAGAAGCTTGTTTAACATCTCGTCGAAGCGCTTGACTATGATCGGGAGAAGACCTCTAGTATCAATATTTGCTATTTCGTCAGCCCTCAAGCCGGCTTTAGTGTCTCTTATAGCCCGGCCGATGGTTAGTTGGCAGGGGCGAAAGTGGCCGGTGCAAAGACCACTCCTCACTCGTCGAGCACAATACGTGTTTATCTTAGTCTCTATTAGGTTTATGCTCTGATGATTGAGGAATTCCTCTGAGCGAGGAAATAATTCTTGGAAGGACTGCCAGAACCACTGACGGAAGGTCTGGGTCAAGGGGGTGGGGTCCGTCTCAAAGAGACAAAAGTTGTCCAAGGCACAAGCCCGAGTCGGAGGCTCATGACCGGGGAGCTTATTATATCCCGCCACTTTGGACATCAGATCAGGAGAGAGTGATTTTGGGGAAGGGGAATTGCTTACTTGAGGGCTGACGAAGGATGTGGTTCGTTTTTGTTGATTTAAGTAATGATATTGACGGATCGCGGGTTTGAGATCTCCTTCGGGGGAGATGGGAGAATTGTTTAACGAAACGTTAAGGCCATCCCTTAAAGCAGGGATATTATTGCTTTCCCCAATAGTGTCAAGTTTATTTGACAAATCTTCTTGACAATTATTTAATATTTCGTTAAATTCAGCTTTAGATTCCTCGGAGGCTAAATTAGATTTAACGACCTCTTGAAGGCGCTCTGGGCTGAAGTGAGGGATCAGAGGCACTTTCCAATTGCCGAAATTATCGTTTATGGAGTACTCGCACTTATCCTCGTCCCAGATGATTACTCCATCCTCAGCTAAACGATTCAACTCCTTTTTGATGTGTTGCTCAGGGATACCAGCAAGAGTCTGAAAGTCTCGCTTAATGGGAATATGAGCATATTCCTTCTCGCATCCATAAGATAGTCGGATGATAAGATCTAGGATAGATCGCTGTCTCTTTGAGAAATCCGATATCATAATGCGCTCTAGTATTTGATTTTTCAGTTTTAGGTATCCCCCAGAGGGGATATATCCCTGCCAATTATTCTTCATTTCTCTGTTAAATTCATTTGACAAATATTCAGAGTTATTTTACAAAATGTTAATTTAATGAATCGTTCCTCCTACCTACAGTATACCATATAAATCATAATTTGTCAAGTGTTTTTAACAATTTATTTAAAATTATTTAAAATTTTTAATAAAAATATTTACAAAACACCAAAAAAGTGTTAAAATAGGGGAGCGGGGGAATTGAGATGTCAATATATTTTAGCTTTTACCTTCCGGGAAGAGAGGACTGACAAGGTGAGCGAGCTTGGGGACGAGATTAAGAGAATTCGAGGAGAGAGGGGTGTATCGCAAAGAACTCTAGCCAGGAAAGCAGGAGTATCTAATACTACTTTAGCCTATATAGAGGCTGGAGAGACTAATCCCCGACCTGATACCTTGAAGAAGATAGCCGAAGCTCTGAATATCTCTTATGAGGAGTTGCTTATAAAGGCTGGCTATTTATCTCCAGATAGTGAAGAGGATAAGGTTCCAGAGGTCTCTAGTCCTCTTCAAATAGAATTTACAAAACATCCTCTAAGTCGGTTGGTAGCGAAATTTGAGGCTTTGCCTCCTGAATATCAGAAAGTAGCCCTCGCTTTAGCCGAGGCTCAAATAGATAAGTTAGCGGAATTGGCTGGAACCAAGATCGAATTTGAGAAGGATGAGGGGAGAAAGGAGGGGGGATGCAAGCGGAGAAGGACGGGAAGATCGTATAAGAAAAGGAGGAGCATAGGGACAATTTTTGAGGGTAATTAAAGGTATAGTCTATTTCTACCTATTTCAATCGGATTTCCTCGCCTTATTATATATCTGCACCGCTAACTTGATCGCTTCCTGCAAGCTCTGAGGATCGGCGATCCCCTTCCCTGCTATATCATAAGCAGTTCCATGATCTACTGAGGTACGGATTACCGGAATTCCTAGAGTAAGGTTTACTCCCTCCTTGAAGCCGAACATCTTAACTGGAATATGTCCTTGATCGTGATACATAGCAACAACTATGTCAAACTCCCCTTTCATCGCTCGGAAGAATATCGAGTCGGGAGGGATGGGGCCTCTGGCGTCGATCTCCATTTCGATTGCCGCCTCTATCGCCGGTCTTATCTCGTATATCTCCTCTTGTCCGAATATACCTCCTTCTCCGGCATGGGGATTCAAGCCAGCCACCGCTACTCTGGGCTTGGATATTCCCATCTGCTCGGCAGTCTGATGAGCGATCTTGATAGCCTTAAGAACTCTCTCCTTAGTTACAAGATCGCACGCCTGTCTAAGCGAGATATGAGTGCTTACATGAATCACCCTCAAGGGACCTGAGATCAACATCATCGCGACCTCAGAGGAATTTGTCAACTCCGCCAATATCTCGGTATGCCCTCCATAGCTATATCCTGCCTTGTGCATCGCCTCCTTATTCAAAGGAGCGGTTACGAGGGCTTGGACCTTACCCTGCATAGCTAGCTTAGTCGCCTTAATCACATATTCTACGGCGGCCTTTCCCGCTTGAGGAGAGACTTTACCTATAGTTAGTCTTTGTAAGTTGATATTATCTAAATCTAAAACATCTATAGAACCAAATTTGAAATTCGCATCACTAATTAATTTAATAGGATGGACAGATAGATCGGGGAGATCGAGCATATCGAGAGTCATCGAGATAACGGAAGCAGCTCCGATAACTACAGGATGACACATTCTATATATCTTCTTCTTAGCTAGGGTTTTCAGTATGATCTCAGGACCAATGCCTGCTGGATCTCCCATCGTAATAGCGATAATCGGTTTAGCTCTCATCTTCCCTCCTTAAATACAGTATGCTCTTTAATAGAGCCTCTTTCCTTCCAAATCCGCCGGCCTTAGTTATCATTGGCAATCCCTCGAAATTTCCTCCCCAAGTTTGAACTAATGGTATCCCTGGCAATACCTCCTCTCGAATCTTCAGGGCTGAGGTTCCCAAAGCTCTGAGGACATGATTAGCTGTCTCTCCACCTGTGAGCACCAAACCTGATATATTTGCCCGTTCTAGTATTATACGCCCTATCTTACCCAATCCTATCCCCACGGAGAGGCGAACTTCACGATCGAGGAGTTTATCAGAGCTTGGAGGCTGGGGATAGCAAGAGCTTACTATAACCTCATTTCCCTTTTCAATATTCGCCAGGGCTTGCTTAATTATAGGCTCTATTGAGGATCCTACCTCAAACTTCACTAGCCTGGCATCTAACTTATCAAGCGTATATTCGATCTGCTCAAGAGTAGTCTTGTTATAGCTACCAGCGATTATCAGAACAGGAGAATTGAAGCGAGGAGTAAGGGGGCGA
>CAZSTA010000123.1:0-10791 GCA_964609495.1 uncultured bacterium
AGATATCCCGCTGATCCCCGTCCCCGGACCAACCGCCCCGATAATTAGTCTTGTCATCTCTGGTCTTCCCACCCTCCGCTTTGTATATGAAGGTTTTCTGCCCAATAAGAAGAAGCCTAGAAGAGAGATATTAGAAAAGCTTCGTGGCGAGACGAGAACGATAATTATATTTTCCGCTCCCCACAGATTGGTGGAAACTTTAAGGGATATTTTCGATATATTAGGAGATAGGAACATAGCTATTGTCAGAGAGCTTACGAAGAAGTTTGAGGAGGTTATTCGGGGAAGGATAAGCGAGGTTTTAGATCACTTCTCCCAAACCAAGCCTCAAGGTGAGATCACCATTATCTTGGCAGGTGCTGAGGAGAAAGGCAATAATATCCCTAGTGATATAGATGAAGCTGAGATAGTCGCCAAGTTGCAAATATTGATCGAGGAAGGAGAAATATCTAAGAAGCACGCGATTAGGGTCTTGGCGAAGTTATTGCAGATACCTAAGAGCAAGATCTACAAAATAGCCACAGACAGATATCCTTAGCTACTTGTGATCTCAATTTCTATCTTCAACTTTCCGAAGTTGGAAAGGAGCTGATGTCCATAAAACTCAAAGTCATAATCTGCGTCTTAGCGATAGTTTCCCTTTCTGCTGTTCAGGGAGAAAGACCGAGATTAGCGGAGAGCGGAAAGATAGCCTTCGTCTCTGATAGAGAAGGCAACTTTGATGTGTTCCTTATGAACCCCGAGGGAGGAGGACAGCTTAGATTGACGAACAACAGTGCTCACGATGATGGGCCTTCCCTATCTCCTGATGGGAAGAAGGTGGCCTTCTACTCAGGAAGAAATATCAATTTTGAGATATATTCGCTTGAGATAGGGGATGGAACAAATACTAGATTAACGACCGATGGTGGAGATGATTGGGATCCAGCTTGGTCGCCAAGAAGGGGAGACGAGATCGCTTTTGTCTCTAACCGTGACGGAAATCTTGAGATATACAAGATGAAACCCGATGGCGCTGAGCAAGTTAACCTAACTAAGAATCCATATAAGGATTATAGTCCGACTTGGTCACCTGATGGTGAGAGAATCGCTTTCGTCTCCGATCGAGACATCAATTATGAGATCTTTGGGATGAACACCGATGGAAGCGAACAGATCAATCTTACCAATAACAATGCTGATGATTGGGATCCAGCTTGGTCACCAAGAGGAGATAAGATCGCCTTCACCTCCGATCGCGACGGAAACTTCGAGATCTACGTAATGAACACTGATGGAAGCGATCAGGTGAACTTGACGCACAATAGTGCGAATGATTTCTCTCCCACCTGGTCTCCTGACGGCAGAAAGATCGCCTTCGTTTCGAGTCGCAAGGTGAATTATGAGATCTATGTGATGAATGCTAATGGAAGTGATCCAGGAAATATAACGAATAATGAGGCAGATGATTGGGCGCCTAGTTGGGGACCGTAATTATGTCTCTTATATAAAGGGGTCGCATAAAAATTTATAAAGAGAGGTGAAAGGATATGAAATGGTCGTTTAAGATAGGGGAGGTAAAGGGAATTGAGATCAAAGTTCATCTCACCTTTTTAATTATCGTCGCTTGGGCTGCTTTCTACTGGGGAGTAGCTCTAAAGGGGGGAGTAGGCGGGGCTATCTTCGGGGTAATACTTATCTGTCTCCTATTTGGCTGTGTAGTGCTTCACGAATTATCTCATAGCTTCCAAGCTATTCGTTACGGATACAAAGTTGAAGATATAACCCTCCTCCCCATAGGTGGAATGGCTAAGATGGAAAGCATTCCTGAAGATCCCGCTCAGGAACTTCGTATGTCTATCGCGGGTCCTATGACCAACTTTGCAATAGCTCTTGTCCTATGGATACTGATAAAAATCTTCTTCGCAGGGCAGAGCACCCCTGGATTATATCAGGTTATGACGGAGATCAGCTTTAGAGGATTAATCCACTACCTATTCGTCATTAATATTATGCTGGGTGCATTCAACCTTATTCCTGCTTTTCCGATGGATGGAGGGCGAGTCCTTAGGGCGATCCTAGCCAAGAATATGGATTATGCTAAAGCTACTACTATAGCGGCTATGATTGGTCAGGGCTTAGCTATACTCATGGGAATGGCGGGATTCTTCATGGGTAACTTCTTTTTGATTTTGATCGCTATCTTCATCTACATGGGAGCAGAACAAGAGGGCAAGGTGACAGAGATAAAGAGTGTTCTTCGAGAATTAATTGTGGAGCAAGTGATGACCAGGGATATAAAGAGCGTCTCTTCTAGTACTCCTCTATCGGAGGTGATCGAGATCATCCTGCACAGCTATCAAGAGGACTTTCCAGTTGTGGATAACGATAAATTAGTAGGAATTCTTCCCCGTTCCTCTATCATCTCCACGCTACATAGATCTTCTGCGGATACGCCGGTCAAACAGGCAATGAAGGAGGATTTCCCTGTAGTAACCCTTAAAACCCCGCTATCGGAAGTATATCAGAAGATAATGGAAACCAGGATTAAGGTTATCCCAGTGATGGAGGGAGATAAATTCCAGGGGATAATAAATTTGGAGGATATAAGCGAGGCATATATGCTACTTTCGGCGGCAGGAGAGAGGCGAAGATCGGGGCTATCGAAACAGCAAGCTACAAAGAAGGAGTAACCTCTTTTATGTAATAGAGGGCTTCCTCTAATACTATAGACCTCAACTATCCATAAATAGTGCTTGTATTCACAGGGATATCCAAAAGCCTTAGATACCAGAAAAGCTGAATCCTATGGTGAGCTGGGTGTTTGCTCACCTCGATATTATATTCACTCAACCTTTTTGTAGTATATCATAAAACTGAACTAAAATCGAGAGTTCCCTAATGGATTTTAGCTTCACATTATAGAGAAGGAAAGGATGACCAGAAAAAGAAGCCTCCTATTAAGGGAGGGCCTTTAAGATCAAGAAATTATGACATCACTTGCTAAGTAATGAAATTCCTTGACAAAGATTATATACTATGCTAAAATAAAATTAACTTATAGGCTTAAGAAGAGGTATAAGCTATGGGTAAGATAGAAGAGGGCATGGTTCTCGTTCAAGCAGGAGAGTTTATTATGGGAAGCGATTATGAAGAAGCCTCAGAGCTATCTCGTGGAGTAGATATATTTCTCGATGAAGAGATAGTATTTGATGAAAGCAAACGGAAAGTTTATGTTGATGCCTTCTATATCGATATATACCCAGTAACTAATGCTCGATACAAAAAATTTATTGAGGCCACTGGGTATCCAGCCCCTTATGTAAATGAGGATTGGGCTCGTCCCTACAGTTGGGAAAATGATGTCTATCCTAGGGGTAAGGACGATCATCCAGTGGTGTTAGTAACTTGGGAAGATGCTCAAGCTTACGTCGAATGGGCGGGAAAAAGACTTCCCACCGAGGAGGAATGGGAGAAGACTGCTAGGGGAACTGATGGAAGATATTGGCCTTGGGGAAATAATTGGGATAAAGATCTTGCTAATAGCTGGGAATATGGCCCTCGAACCACTACTCCAGTAGCAGCTTATCCTAAAGGGGTTAGTCCTTATGGATGCTATGATATGGCGGGAAATGTTTGGGAGTGGGTCGAGGAAGAGGGGATAATACGCGGGGGATCTTGGGGCAGCTTCGCGGCCTGTGTTCGTTGCACCTCCCGAGGAGAAATTATTCCGACTTATAGAGCCGCTTATATAGGTTTCCGCAGTGCTAAGAGCGCGGAATAAGTTGGGTATTTCGATGAATCCCCAGAGAATATCCAGAAAATCTCAACCGAGTTTATAAATTGAAGGGGGCTTCTGCGATGAAGCGGAAATTTTTATCTTTATTTCTAATGCTATTCTTGATCCTTACTCTAAACGAGGTGCTAGCTGTCGATTTAGAAACTACAAAGAGCGGTACTCAGGCTAAGTCTGAGCTAAAAGGCACGATCCTTGAGGCTGGAGTGGAGAAGAGGATAGAAGCCCAGATAGCACCAGCTTATATAAACGGCATGAAGATGAGCCGTAATGTTATCATCTACCAGGGGAGAATCCTAGCACCTCCTGAAGTTTTTAAAGAGGATATGGGAGCTGAGGTGAAATGGGACCCCGAAAGAAACACGGTGACTATAACTAAGGGTAAAATCTCCATAAGGATGACTCCGGGTGTTAAGCGGGTCTTCATAAATAAGATAGGGAAGCCACTTGATATCCCTCCTATCGTTATCGATAATGAACAACTTATGATCCCTTTACGTTTCGTCAGTGAACAACTTGGCTATATGGTGAACTGGGCCGATCGAAGGGCCCTCCTAGAAGAGAGACCGAAAGCTAAGGATATCTTCGATGATGTCCTTATGAGAATAATAACTTGGGTTGATTATCTGCTCGCCCAGATCCTTGATTTGATACCATACGCCTTGCCTCCTATCGCTAAATCCCTCTTAGGAGTTATAATAGGGATAATCATCGGACTAATTTTGAGATGGTTTCTCGTCCAGGTTAGAAATCTCGGTGGGATCCTGATCGCCTCGACGATATCCGTTGCCTTAGTCCTCATCATATTCATCTTTGTTCTTCCTGCCCTAGGTTATAATGTCATAAATTGGGAGAAGATAAGTCAGGATATGCATAGACAAATGGCGGAGCTTACCGGGAGAGAGAGTACTCAGCGATCGGTAAGCCTCTCTGCAGAGTTACTCAAGAAGAATGTACTAGTTATAGTAGGGATCTTTATCGGCTTTATAGTTCTGGGGATCATCCTTGCGATCATAAGAGGTCGGAGAACATCTCGCAGCTCAAGGGAAGGAGGAACTACGGCTTCCAGAACCACAAGTTAACAATTTTACGTTTATGTTATTATTTTATCTTCTTCAAATTTTTTTGGGCTTTACCGCGGGAATAGTTCTTGGAATGATTCTAAAAACTGTTTTCCAGCGTGGGAGCATAGTGAAAATTCTTATAACTATAGCTGTCATAATTATTTTCCTTCTCTCCTTCGTTTACCTAATTTCTCCTGAGCATCTTACCGAATTTATCCCGAAGGTTGGGGATAAACTTTTATCTTTAATTGATGATTTTGATCTATACCAACTGCGATATCTAGCAGAGGATAATATTATTACTATCATCTCCTATTTACTGGGAACAATTACCGGGTGGATGTTGACTGGAAGGGTTATCTTTATAAGAGGTAGCAAAATGCCTAAGAGAGTAGCTTATGAAGTCAAACAGACTAAGAAAGAGCCGAAGGGAGAAGAACAAAAGCCACCTCCTCAACAAGAAGATAGAAGGGGGAACTATGTATGAATAATAGGGAAAGGGTAAACCGAGCTGTAAAATTCCAAAAACCAGATCGAGTCTCAGTTATGCGTGCCTACCTGCCTGAGGCTATTTTAACTCTCCACTGGGAGATATCTATTAGTTAGCAACATAAAAAGAAAGAGAGGTAAAAGGTTAATGAATGTAGTTATCATCTTCCTAGACAGCTTTCGATGGGATCATGTCAGTGTCTATAATCGGGGTCGACCTCCGTTTGAGGGAATTGTCGCCTGCAAGACTCCTAATCTGGACCGCTTTGCCCAGAAGTGCGTCATCTTTGAAAATGCCTATCCAGAGGCTCTCCCCACGATGCCCGTTCGACTACAGTTTACGACGGGTCAACGCACTCTAGCCTCCCGAGGTTGGGAGCCGATGAAGGAAAACGACATCCCTATCCAAAAGATCCTCGGGGACCAGGGATATGTCTCGGGACTTATCGCAGACACATACCATTTCCGAGCTCCAGGGATGAACTACCATCGAGATTTCAACTGCTATCGCTGGATTAGAGGACAGGAATATGACCCCTGGTTCAGTTCACTTCCGAAACGAAACATAGATGACTACGTCAATGAAAACTACCCGGAGATATGGCGTAAGCGGGTGGCCCAATTTCTTGCCAACACGGATGATTTTCATAGCGAGGAGGACTGGTTTCCCGCGAAGGTAGTTGATGAGGCTTGCCGATGGCTAAAAGCTAATCGAGGTTACGAGAAGGTCCTCTTATGGATCGACAGCTTTGACCCCCACGAACCCTGGGATCCCCCTAAACGTTGGGACACCTATACCGATCCCTCCTACTCTGGAAAGAGACTGATCTTGCCGATGGGCGGACCAGTGACGAACTGGGCTACCCCTGAAGAGATTCAACATATTCGGGGACTATATGCGGGGGAGGCGGCCTTTGTAGATTACTGCTTCGGAAGGTTATTCAATTGCCTGGAGGGAGAGGGTTATCTCGAGGATAGCTTCATTATCGTGCTAGCCGATCACGGACATCCCCTTGGCGATCACGGAAAGTTCCTCAAGGGCGGAGACAGGATGTATAGCGAACTCCTCAAAGCTCCGTTCCTCGTCCACTTGCCGAACTCCGAGAACGGAGGGATGAGAACAGATGCCCTGGTCTATTTCCACGACGTGTTACCGACTATCCTGGATTTGATGGGGCAAAAGAATAACACAGAAGCCATGCATGGAAAGAGTTTTCTCCCGGTGCTGAAGGGTGATACCAATGAGCATCGTCCGGCTATCATCACTGGTTATCACGAAGCGCTGGAGCGTTGCATTCGCGACAAGAGATGGAGCTATGTTATTCGCCCCGAAGGCGAGCCCGATGAACTCTACGACTTGAAAAACGATTGGAGAGAGACAACTAATCTCATCGATTCTCACTATAAGGAAGCCCAGAGGCTATCAGCGATGTTTGGGGGATACTTCCGTAGGGGGCAGGTTCAGGCTGTAAAGGGAATTCAGGGTCGCTACGAAATGGCCTCGGGAAGTGTGGGCTAAATTTAAGCGGAGGTAAAAATAAAATGGTAACAAAGGAGGTTTTATTAATTATTTTGGCATTACCGATAATTGCCCTCTCTAGTTGCGGGGGAGTGGAGAGTTCGGGGATTATGCCTGAGGAGGGAATAAAAATTTTAACTATTATTGTTATTTACGATAACAATCCCTATAAGGAGGGATTGGAAACCGCCTGGGGGTTCTCCTGTCTGGTGAGGGGAGCAGAGAAGACTGTCCTCTTCGATACTGGGGGAGATGGTTCAATATTGCTCGCGAATATGAAGAGGTTAGGGATCGACCCTAAGGAGGTGGAGGTGGTCGTCCTCTCCCATATCCATGGAGATCATGTGGGAGGATTATCTAGCTTTCTTAGTGAGAACCACGATGTTACAGTATATTTGCCAAAATCATTTCCTCAGAGTTTCAAAGATGGAGTGAAGAGATATGGAGCAGAGCCAGTGGAGGTCTATGACCCTCTGAAGATCTGCGAACAGGTCTATTCCACCGGAGAGCTCGGAGTTGGAATAAGAGAACAATCTTTGGTGATTCATACTGAGGGAGGACTAGCGGTAATCACTGGTTGTGCGCATCCTGGCATAGTAAGTATAGTGGAGAAGGCAAAAGATTTAGTGAAAGCGGAGGTCCTCTTCGTGATGGGGGGCTTTCACCTAGGCAGCAAAAGCGAAGGTGAGATAGAGCAGATCATCGCTAGCTTCAAGCAACTGGGAGTTCGCTATGCCGGTCCCTGCCACTGTTCAGGAGATCGGGCAAGGCAACTATTTGAAGAAGCTTATGGCAAGAATTTCTTGCGTATAGGTGTGGGGGAAACAATAACTATAAGTGAAGATCATATTTCAGGCAACTGAACCTGATATTCCTCCCCGGAGATATGTATGCCCAGAATAGAACCCTTTGAGAAATACACAACCAAGTATGAGGATTGGTTCAGTAGGCACAAATTCGCTTACGAATCGGAATTGCAAGCGATAAGAGAGTATTTACCTGATAGCGAAAATAGCCTCGAAGTTGGGGTGGGCAGTGGGCGATTTGCCGCCCCGTTGGGGATCAAATTCGGACTTGAACCATCCGCTAAGATGCGGGAGATCGCGAGGAGGAGGGGAATCGAGGTAGTTGCTGGTATTGCTGAGGCGCTTCCCTTCCTCGCTTCCAGCTTCGATCTTCTCCTGATGGTTACGACCATCTGCTTTGTTGATAACCTAGAATTGACCTTCAAAGAAGCTTATAGGGTATTAAGAGCGGATGGTTGCTTGATCCTCGGCTTTATCGATCGCAGTAGCCCCCTGGGGAAATTATACGAAAAATATAAAGCGGACAATGTATTTTATCGAGATGCAACTTTCTATTCTACAGGAGAGGTTATCTCTGTTTTAGAGAAGACAGGTTTCAGGGATTTAAAATTTGGTCAAACCATCTTCAAGAATTTATCGGATATCGATAGGATTGAACCGGTAAAACCAGGCTGTGGAGAAGGCTCATTCATCGTAATCAAGGCTGTGAGATAAAAAGCAATAGAATACCGTATCTAATGACGTGTTTGTGGCTCACTTATCCAGGTGGGTCGCAAACACGCTAAATGTTAGACGAAGTCAACATTTAAAGGAGCAAAGATGAAATACAAACATCTATTTGGTCCTGTGCCATCGAGACGATTGGGGGTTTCTCTAGGGATAGATTTAATCCCGTTCAAAACATGCACTCTGGACTGTGTATATTGTGAGTGTGGGAAGACCACTAATCTTACGGTAGAGAGAAAGGAATACATCCCAGTCGGTGAGATCTTCGATGAGCTAAACGAATATCTCGATAATTACCCCGATTTAGATTTCATAACATTTTCCGGTTCTGGAGAACCGACTCTGCACAGCGGTATCGGTGATATAATCAATTTTTTAAAGCAAAACTACTCCCGATATAGAATTGCTCTTCTAACTAACGGCACTCTTCTTTACCAAGAGAAATTGAGAAGCGAGGTCAAAGAAGTAGATTTGATTATGCCTTCTTTAGATGCTGTCTCGGAAAATGCTTTCAAGAGAATCAATAGACCTCATAGCAGTTTAGATCCCCGAAGAATTATCTCCGGACTGGTTGAGTTACGCAAGGAATATCCGGGGGAAATTTGGCTGGAAATATTCATTGTCCCAGGTTTGAACGATACAAAGGATGAATTACTATCGCTGAAGAAAGCTATTCGGAGGATAAATCCAGATAGAGTGCAACTAAATACGTTAGATAGGCCTGGAACGGAAAGTTGGGTGATGGCCACAAGGAAAGAGGAATTAGAAGCGATATCATCTTATCTTGGGAATGCAGAAATTATAACAGAATTTACCTCAAGGAAGAAGATCACCAGTTTTAGCAAGGACATCGAGGGGAATATATTATCAACCTTAAAAAGGAGACCTTGCACAGCTAAGGATGTATCTCACTCCCTTGGGCTACATTTAAATGAGATTAATAAGTATCTCCAGGTGCTTCTGGAGACAGATAAAATCGAGGGTGAAGAGCAAGAAAGGGGGGTGTTCTTTAAGGTTAAATCAAGTGGTCAGAGGGAATTGAAATAGTCGAAAACATATTGTATCACATAACAGCGTATTTGGGTCTCATTCATCCCAACACTTTAAACACTTCGCAAACGTGCGAAACATTGAGTTGCTAAATAAAGGAGAGTCGCTATATGATATTAAACGCGGATTTAGAGAAAGCCAAAGCAAGATGGGAAGCCTGGTTTGACGGGACCCTTAAAAAGGGTCCGATTGTTTCGATAACTGCCCCCCTTAGTAAATCCAGGGTAACACCTTTTGATGTAAAGCAACCTGATACAATAGAGGAGAGATGGACCGACGCTGAATACAGAGCAAGAGTTGTTAGAAATTCGATTATGTCCACCTGGTATGGTGGAGATGCGGTACCATCGTGGTTTGTGAATTTCGGACCGGGATCAGTTGCCTCCTATCTTGGTTCGAGAACTGAATTTGCTGATGACACAGTTTGGTTTAACCAGTTTGAGGATAACAGTCTGGAAAATATCCTTCGGACAATTCACTACGATGAGAACAATCGCCTATGGAAGATCGCCCAGGAAATGACAAAACGGGTTCTGGAGATCGCCGAGGGAAACTTTATCGTTTCCTTTGCGGATATAGGTGGAATATTGGATATTCTAGCTTCATTGAGAGGTTCTGAACCTCTACTTGCGGATCTCGTAGATTCTCCTGAGTTGGTTCATAAATGTGCAGACAAAATCGTGGATCTTTGGCTCAGGTATTTTTATGAACTGAAGGCTATAATGGATGCTCACGGTCAGCACGGCTATACCTGTTGGATGCCTTGTTGGTCGGAGAAGGAATGGTACACCCTCCAATGTGATTTCTCTGAGATGATCTCTCCGGATATGTTCAAGGAGTTTGTAGTGCCAAGATTAGAGAAGGAGGCTTCCACGATAGGACGCTCTATCTATCACTGGGATGGTCCCGGTGAACTTCCCCATCTCGATCACATCCTCAGCGTAGAAAAGGTGAACGCTGTTCAGTATGTTTCTGTTGTCCCTCGTGATCCTCCTAACGAATCTCTCCATTGGCTTCCCTATTACAGGCGTATCGCAGAATCAGGAAGGGGAGTATTTATCTTCACTAGCGATTTCGATCAGACCTATGAGCTTTCTCAGAGGATGCCCGCGGAGAGGCTTGCCTTTCACATCCATGCGAAAAGCAAGGATGACGCGATAGCTTTCCTGAAGAGGTTCGATCTGGAATAAGATGGGAATCGGGCGTGTCGGAACTTTGTCGCTTATTCTCAAGATACCTGACATTGAGCTTTGATTTAGATATAATATAAATAACAGTTATAGTTATACATAAACGAAGTATCAGTTATTTTAAAGTCAGCTTCCATTGCACTCTATACGCTGATGGCGACTCAGCAACAGA
>CAZSTA010000124.1:0-10767 GCA_964609495.1 uncultured bacterium
AAGCTGAGCCTGGTAGCCCTCCCACCGCTCCTGTCAGGGGTGGAGCCAATATCGAATGGGTGAAGAACCTCCGAAACAGCTTACAGCAGATATTTCCTCCCAATTATCCGACTAAGACGGAATTGGAGAGAGCTTTCCGTGAATTTCAATATATCCTAACTAAAGACCCCGGTGACGCCTCTGCACACGTGGGGATGGGCGAAGCTTATGAGGATAGAGGGGAATTTGATAAGGCTCAAGAGGAATACCTAAACGCTTTGGAGATCGACCCTCAACTACCTAGCGCCTATAAGGGATTGGCTGATATCTACGATCGTAAGGGAGAACATAAGAAGGCTGTTAGGTATTATTTGAAAGCGATCAATCTTTATCCTCAATATGCGGAAGCACATCTCGGCTTAGCCGCAAGCTATTACTGGCAAGGTGATATGGACAAAGCTAGGGAGGAACTCGAGGAGACGCTCAAGCAGAAAGCCAAACCAGAGACGATAAAATTCGCCTATTGGAGTCTGGGAAATATTGAGAGGGTCAAGCAAAATTATGAAGAGGCTATAAACTTCTATAACAAGGTTTTAGAGCTCGATCCCAATTTTGTGGATGCTCATATTGTAATAGCCACTGTCTATTCAATTCAGGGGGAGGTAATCAATGCTATATATGAGTATCAAGAAGCTATAAAGCTCGATCCAGATAACATAGAACCCTATAACTCGCTAGGCAGGATATATAGGAGTATGGGAAAGTATGAAGCGACTAGGAAGATATATGGGGAGCTTTTGGATATCGTCCAGAGCGATTCTGAAAAGGCAGATATTCACCTTAATTTAGGGCGATTATACGATGCCCTGGGTAAAGTAGAGCAAGCGATCGAGGAGTATGAACATAGCCTCAAATTAAAACCCGATAATGGGCTCATTTACAAGCTACTTGGTGAGGATCTTTATCGGCTAGATCGCTACCAGGAGGCTATAACAAATTATCAGAGAGCTATCTTCCTAGATCCTAAATATGCTGAGGCTTATGGAGGGTTAGGGGAGGTTTATCTCGCTCGAGGTGAGCTGGAGAAAGCGGAGAAGGAATTATTAAAGGCGATAGAATTAGCCCCCTCCGATTCTCGATATCATAGCAACTTAAAAGAGGTATATCAGAAGCTGGGGAAGGAAGAGGAAGCCCAAAGGGAGTCTCAGATAGTAGAAGATCTGGAGAGACAGGTGCTGGAGGAACTTATATCTCCCAGCACTGCCTGGGAGTATGAGCGTCTGGGATTAGCTTATAAATCTATGAGAGATGAGGATAAGGCGCTGGAGAGCTTTCAGAAGAGTCTGGAATTAAATCCCAGCAACGCCGAAGTGCATAAATACCTAGGAGATATATACTCAGAGAGAAAAGATGAAGAGAAGGCAAAGGAATCGTATCAGAGAGCCATAGCCTTGAATACCAATTATGCCGATGTTTATTACTCCCTAGGAAATATCTATCGGTCTGAGAGGAATTTAGATAAAGCTATCGAGGCTTATAAGAGAGCGATCTCCTTAGATCCCAATAATAGCCTTACCTACTACTCCTTAGCCTCGATCTATGGAGATCGAGGGGAGGTAGATCTAGCTATTCAGGAACTGGGGAAGGCGATTCTTCTCTCCTCGGAGGAGGATATAAATACCGCTTGGTATCATTGGTATCTGGGATTGATGCTGGAGAAGAAGGGGGAATTAAACAAAGCCACCACCTCCTATCGGGAAGCTATCGAGCTCAATCCTAAGGAAGGGGGTTTTCATTGGTCGTTAGCTCAAGCCTATCTGGATCAAGGGGAGATAGACAAGGCGATAACTGAATACAACAAGGCGATATCTCTAAATCCCAACGATGGTTCTTATCATTACTTTCTAGCCCTGGCTTATGAGAAGAAGAATGATTTAGAAGCCGCGATCGAAGAGCTACAGATATCGACTGAATTGGAGGAGAAAAACGGCAATCTGGAGGATGCCGCTATATCTTGGGGAGAGATAGGTAGGATCTGGAAGCTGAGGGGCGAAACTGATAGAGCGATCCAAGCTTATAAGAAGGCGATCTCCTTAGTTCCTCAGATGAGGATGCAACACTCCTCCTTGGGATATATCTATCAAGATCAAGGGAATCTACTTGATGCCTTGCAAGAATTTAAGACCGCGGTTGAGTTACCACTTGACGAATTCTCAGATCCAGTCGCAGATTATCGCTCTCTCGCTCTCATATACTTCCAGTTGGGCAGGGCCGAGGAGGCAATTGAAGCTTATAATCAAGCCCTAGCTCTAGATCCAAACGATGGTCTCAGTTGTTTGGGGATAGGTATAGCCTACTATGAAAATGGGCAACTGGAAAAAGCTGTTGAGAAGTTAGAGAAAGCCGCTCAAATATTTGAAGGCGATCCCACTATGGAGGCTTTAGCTCACGGCTCTTTAGGAGATATATACTCCCTAGAGAGGGCTCTCGAGATGGCGAAGAGATCTTATAAGAAAGCTTTGGAATTGATTCCCAGCGATGGGATGTATCACTTCGGCTTGGGAACGGTATATCTAAGGGAAGGAGATGAGAAGGAAGCTAGAGAGAAACGCAATATGGCTACGATTCTTTTCAAGGAGAGACCAGAGACGCTCATCCAGTCATATCAGACCTTATTATCCTATCGAGGAGAGAAGCTTTTGAACGATTATGAGAGGTTATTCCAAGAGGTTATAAAGCTTGAGCCCGCAAATGGGATAGCTCGAATGTTACTAGGGGCTATAGAATTTAATAAAGGCGATTATGAGAAAGCTAAAAAGCAATTGGAACTTTCCCTGCTTATCGTGTCCGCTAATCCACATCTCAAGGATCTGATCGAGGGAACATTATCACAGTTGAAGTCCTATGAATAGTCGTATTCTGATTTTAAGTGACAACCCAGAGCTAAAGGAAAAGCTAAGAGCTAACTTAATGATGTTAGGTTATGAAGTATCATTAACTACAGGTAGCGAGGTTAAAGAGGATCTATCTCAAGTGATGGAGGTAGATCTTATAGTTATAGATCCTGAACATCCTCAGATAGATGGATCTAGGTTATGTCAGATTATAAGATCTAAGGAAGATCTTCGGGATATCCCTGTAATTGTGATGATGCAGGAAAAAGAGCTGATAAGATTCGACTTTTCGCTAGGAATAAGCGATTTTATCCTCAAACCTTTGAGTATCGATGAACTTGAAGGGAGAATTAGGCAGGCTTTAAGGCGAGAAAATAAGAGGGATAAGAGCGAAGTCATTAGAGTAGGTGAATTGGTGATAGATCCTATTAACTATGAGGTCACTATAAGAGGTAAAATAGTTGATCTTACTCTCAAAGAGTATGAATTACTCAAATTTTTAGCTCTGAATAAGGGAAGAGTCTTTAGTCGAGAGGAACTTCTGGAGCGAGTATGGGGCTTCGATTACTTTGGAGGGACGAGAACAGTTGATGTTCACATAAGACGTCTGAGAGCTAAGTTAGAAAGCGAGGAGAGTTTGATAGATACGATCAGGGGAGTAGGATATAGGGTGAACGGGTAATTAATATCTTTCAAGAAATTTGTCGATTATCTCTTGGGGCAATTCATCTCTATTAGAAGGATCCACTGGGAGAACGACACTTTGCCCAGAAAGATACTTACCTACAACATCTACCAATTCTGGACGTATAACTATTAAGGCTATGAGGAATTCTCCCTTATCTAGCACCTCCTTCCAGTTGACGAATCCCCTCCCCTGCTCTAGCTCTAAAGGGCCGATCTCGTCGATAATTAGAATAGTAGAGGGAAACTCCCCCTCCTCTCCACATTTCTTATCGATACAAGTGGCTCTGGAGAGTAACCTTCTGCCCCACTCCAGAGCCGCTTCGGAGAAGCTATATCTACCTTGTCTAGGCCCAGGGAGATCTTCGTCAACTCTAGCTAAGATCTTCCTCTCTCCACTATATAAGTCTATGATCTCAATCCCTATCTCATTTCCTTCCTTAAAGATGGCGGGAGATATAAAGCCTTTACAGAGATAGCCCCTCCGTCCTACTAACTCACATAATTTTCGACAGATGACGGTCTTACCTACTCCTCGCTCGCCAGTTAAGATCACAATCAATATCTTCCTCCTCGCTAAATAAACTGTGATCGTCGGGGTTTGACGATCACAGTTTGAGGTGAGGTGTAACAGTAACATCAACCTATATCTGTAATCTACTAGAGAGTTGGAAGATAACGATCTAGCTCATATCCAGTGACCTGAGATCTATAGTCCTCCCACTCTATCTTCTTGTTTTCAATGAGTGAGTAGAATACATGATCTCCCAGGGTCTTCCTCACTAACTCGCTGCTCTCAGCCACCTCGATTGCCTCTACAAGGCTACCAGGGAGAGTTGCTATTCCCCTCTCTGCTCTTTCCTCCTCCGTCATCTCATATACATTCTCCTTAATTGGCTCTCTTAGCTCATAACCCTTCTCAACTCCCTCTAGGCCAGCAGCCAGCATAACCGCAAAGGCGAGGTAGGGATTACAAGCAGGATCGGGAGCGCGATACTCAACTCTAGTAGCTTTCTCCCGTCCAGGTTTATATACGGGGACCCTTATTAAATCCGATCTGTTGCGTTGAGCCCAGGAGATATACACTGGAGCCTCATAACCAGGCACCAATCTCTTGTAGGAGTTGACCCACTGATTTGTGATCAGGGTTATCTCTGGAGCGTGCTTTAATAAACCAGCTATATACCCCTTTCCGACTTCGGAAAGATGATATTTGTCCTTAGGATCGAAGAAAGCATTCCTATCACCCTTGAAGAGAGATTGATGAGTATGCATTCCGCTTCCATTCTCCCCGAAGAAGGGCTTGGGCATAAAGGTAGCATGACAGTTATGTTTAAGTGCCACCTCTTTAACTACCAGACGATAGGTCATTGCGCTATCCGCCATCGTCAGGGCATCGGTATATCTTAAATCGATCTCATGCTGGCTAGGAGCCACTTCGTGGTGGCTATACTCCACGCCTATCCCCATATCCTCTAAGATTAGAACGGTCTCCCTTCTCAAATCGCTAGCTACATCCAGAGGAGTCAAGTCGAAATAGCCACCTTGATCTAAGCCCTCCATATTGTCTGGAGAACTGCTCTTAACATAGAAATACTCTAGCTCAGGTCCTACATAGTAGGTATAGCCCATATCCGCGGCTCTTTTCAAAGTTCTCTTCAGAACCCAACGCGGATCCCCCTCATGAGAGCTACCATCTGGCTCTAAGATGTCGCAGAACATCCTCGCTACCGCACTATGCTCTCTGGGACGCCAGGGGAGGATCTGGAAGGTATTGGGGTCGGGCATAGCGATCATATCGCTCTCATCTATCCTCGCGAATCCCTCGATCGAGGACCCATCAAATCCCATCCCCTCCTCTAAAGCTTCCTCTAACTCCTCATAGGTGATAGCGAAGCTCTTGAGGAATCCTAAAATATCGGTAAACCACATTCTGATGAACTTTACGTCCCTTTCCTTCGCCATTTTCAGGACATATTCTTTATCCTTCTTTTCCATATTCGGCCTCCTTATCAGATTTTCTCCTTACTTTTCTTTTAAGAACTATTAATTCTTCCCAAATAGAACTGTTTAAATTATATCATACTTTTGTTTCAAGAATGTTTCAAGGAGGTTAACTTTTTGTAAATTATTAAATCTTTTGATAAGGATAGAATTATACAAGCCCTGGGCAAAATCGAACCTCAAATAAAATAAAAAACTCTTGACGAATCTAAGTTAAATTGGTATAATCTGAATGATAATGAAAATGAATTTCAATATCAACATGAAGATCTGACTGGTATAATTGGATCTCCGTAGATCACAAAGATGAATAAGGGATAGGAATGGAATCAATAAGACCGAAATAGGAGATAATATCAAAGTGAAGGGGGAAAAGAAGTAGTATTTGGTAGAGGATTAAACAATACTTGTGAAATTGAGGGATGAGGAATGTACCAGGAAATTGAGGAATTTGAAAGATCACTTCACACAGGAAATTATAAACTTGACTTTTGCGATTTGACAAAGTGCGTGAGATATGATATAAGAGAGATGGAGTAGGTAGTGATACTCATAGTAGAATTTCCCTCGGTGGATGACAAAAGCAGCTCTTATACTCTCGCACCTTTTACTTGAAAGATAGAAGCGAATTCTTCTGGAAGAGCGGCTGTTTTACCTCGGCTTTAGCGCAGATTATTGGGAAAAGGGATAAAAATTATTCCCTTGGGAAGCTACTGAAAATACTTGATAATTATAGGGGGGTCAATATGCTCAAAGGATCCGACATTTTAAAAATAGTAAAAGAGGATATATTAAGAATACTAGGGGAGAGAAAAGAGAAGGTTTCACTGGAATCTATAGAAGCAGAAATTAAAGCTTCTAATTCTTTTGTATCTAAAGCGATTGAAGACCTTGAAAAAGAAAATCTGATATTGATTGAAAAAAATCTTGTTGGATTGACAAAGATTGGACGAGATGAAGCAAAAGATATTGTTGAAAAGCATCTTGTTTTTGAAAATTATTTTAAGAGGACAAAAAATGAAGAGGAAGCCCATAAAGCGGCTCATATTATTGAGCATTATGTTTCTGAAGAAGTTATTAAGAATATAAAAGGATTATCTACATTTAAAGAAAGAGGGATTCCTCTAATAGAATTTAAATTGGATAAAGAACTCTTAATTGCTGATATTGCTATTCCTGACAATGAACAATTTGAGAGAATAGTCAGCATGGGGATATTTCCAGGAGAGGAAATAAAGATAATAAGTGAGATCCCGAATGGTATTATTGTTAAGATAAAAAATAAAAAATTTTTTCTGGATAAAGACCTAGCAAAAGGAATTAAAGTGTTGGAATATGAAAAGGCATAAAGAATTGAAGAAACATTGAAGTCATCAGAAATGATATGATAGACCATTTACAAAGTAGGGGATAAGAAGTTATTCACATTGTTGCGAGATTGTTATAGGATCATTACGCAAAGCAACTGAGAAATATAAGAACGAGGGGGGAATCTTAATATGAAAAATCTTAAAATACTCTTAATCGGTCAGCCAAATACGGGAAAGTCCTCGTTACTCAATGCCCTAGTTGGTCCAAGAGTTGTGGTATCTAATTATCCTGGGACTACAGTTGAAGTGACCAGAGCCAAAAAGAGAATTAATGATACAGAAATTGAGTTCGTAGATACCCCCGGGATATACTCTATATCTGACAGAAGCGAAGAAGAAAAGGTTACCGAGAAGGCTCTGTTTGAAGGAGAAATAGATGGGACGATAATAATTGCCGATGCCTCCTCCCTTGAGAGAAGCCTTTATTTAGTCTTGCAAATCTTAGAGGCAGAAATACCAGCTATTATAGCTTTAAATTTCGTGGAGGAAGCCGAAAGGAAAGGTATAAAAATTAATTCAGAAAAATTAGGGAAACTCCTTAACGTTCCTGTTATCCCTATAAATCCTCTAACTAGGAAAGGGATAGATAATCTCATAGATTCATTACTGAAAATTAGAGCAAAAGCAAATGGGTTTAGAGTTGGATATGATGATCATATAGAAGAGGCGATAAAACGGATTAGATTAGAATTGGGGGAAAATAGGATACCAGAGAGATTTGTTACCTTGAGAATCTTAGAGGAAGATGAAGATTTCTATAAATATTTGAAAGACAGAAAAATACTTCGAGAAGTTAAAAAGAATTTACAAGAACATCCCAAAGTTGCTGAGGATATATCAATAACTAGATATGGAACAGCTTCATTTATAGCAGAAAAGGTTACTCAAATAACTTCTATAAAAAAAGAGAAAAAATCACAAGGGGATATTGACAGAGTTCTCCTGCATAAAACCTGGGGGCCATTTATTACTGGTTTATCCTATCTTGTTATCTTTGGAATACTGCTATATCTGGGCAATCTGATACAAGGCGTTCTTATGGACTTGGCAGAAATCCTTTTATCCTCTCTAGGTCTAGGGGAATACTCTATTATCACTATGGTATTAGTTCAGGGTTTAACTGGACTTGCGGCGGGTGTTTCTATCGCTCTACCTTATATATTCTTGTTCTATTTGCTCCTAGGCTTGTTAGAAGATATAGGTCTTCTTTCCCGATTTATCGTTAATGCTGAGAGGTTTTTAAGAAAATTAGGTTTACCTGGAAAATCATTTATTCCCCTAGCCTTGGGATTAGGTTGCACCGTGCCAGCGACTAGAGCTACCAGAGTCCTATCATCTGAGAAAGAACAATTTCACACTGCCTCATTGTTTGCTTTTGTACCTTGCTCCAGTAGGATTGCCATAATAATGGGGATAATTGGATTTTATGGGGGCCTAAAGTTGGCTCTTTCTCTCTTCGCTATTTTACTTGTTGCTGGTTTAATCTGGGCTTTGGCGATAAAAAAGGTTATTCGTATAAAGAGCGAGCCTTTGCTCTTAGAACTCCCACCCTATAGAAAACCGTTACTTGGGAATGTTCTTGCTAAAAGCTGGATTAGGATGAAGGATTTCGTATATATAGTTATACCATTGTTAGTGCTTGGAGGGATAGCCTGCGGAATTTTGGATATATTAAATCTCACTAATATTATAGTAAGACCACTCTCACCAATCACTACTTGGTTAGGATTACCTGCTGTAACTATTATCCCTTTGGTATTTGGATTTTTACAGAAGGATTTAACCGGAGCAATGCTTGTATCAGTTTTAGGCAGTGAAATATCTTCAGTTTTAACTCCTCTTCAAATTTTCACCTTTGGTATAGCAACTACTATTGGAATCCCCTGCATAATCGCTTTAGGAATGCTTATTAAAGAATTCGGATTTAAGAGAGCAATAGCTTTAACAATAACATCCATAGCTTATGGTCTCCTATTTGCTGGTTTAACTTGGAGGATAATTTCAATTTTTTGAATAACGCTTGATGAGAATAACTCAAGTTGCGAATCGAAAATGGGAAGTTATAATTAGGACACTCTTTATAGATAACTCAAATGCTATCTAAATACAGATATTTATGATATCATCACAGAATGTAGTCTCCTCTTTTCCGAAAAATTTGCTCTTTATCACTTGACAAATTGTAGATGATATGGTAATATAAAGTAGCTGAGTTGAGCAATATAAAAATTCGAATTTCAATTGAATATAATGCTGTTAAGAACCCTCTTATCCAGAGCAGGCTGAGGGACTGGCCCTATGAAGCCCGGCAACCAATCTAGGATCCTCTGGATATGGTGCTAATTCCTGCAGGACTGTTTTATCCTGAGAGATAAGAGAGGTTCATATATAATATATGTTCCTCTCCTGTCCTCTTGGGAGAGGATTTTTGATGTCCGATTGAAACTGATCCTAAAAGCATTGATATAGAATATAGGTTCTGGGAATCTATAATTGGCAAAAAAAGGAGGCAAAGATGGATTACGACATTAAGGATATAAGTTTGGCTGATAAGGGGAAGTTACGAATCGAATGGGCAGACTGGCAGATGCCGGTATTAAGACTTATCAGAAAGAGATTCTCTGAGACGAAACCCTTAAAGGGAGTGGTATTAGGAGCTTGCTTGCACATCACTACGGAGACGGCGAACTTAGCCGGAACTCTCCAAGCAGGAGGAGCAGAGGTTCTACTCTGTGCCTCTAATCCCCTCTCCACTCAAGATGATGTAGCGGCTTGCTTAGTGAGGGATTATAATATCCCAGTCTTCGCTATCAGAGGAGAGGATAGGAATACCTACTACGATCACATCAAGAGCGTCTTGGCTCAGAAGCCTGAGATCACTATGGATGATGGAGCGGATCTAATATCCACTATCCACTCGGAGAAGCAAGAGCTAATATCCGGAATAACTGGGGGAACGGAGGAGACTACTACAGGAGTTATTCGTCTGAAGAGCATGGAGAAGAATGGAGCTTTGAAGTTTCCCATCATAGCGGTAAATGATGCTATGACCAAGCATCTCTTCGATAACCGCTATGGAACTGGTCAGAGCACCATAGACGGCCTCCTCAGAGCTACAAATATCCTCCTAGCTGGCAAGACCTTTGTGGTGGGAGGATATGGGTGGTGTGCTAGAGGAATAGCAACTAGAGCTAGAGGTTTGGGAGCGAATGTCATCATCCTTGAGATCGATCCCCTCCGAGCTTTAGAGGCGGTTATGGATGGGTATAGGGTTATGCCCATAGCCGAAGCGGCTAAGATCGGAGATATCTTTATCACCTCGACTGGAGATATCAATATCATTCGCCAAGAACATATCGAGGTGATGAAGGATGGGGCGATATTAGCTAACTCTGGTCATTTCAATGTTGAGATAGATATTCCCAGTTTAGAGAAAATATCTAAAAGCAAAAAGAGGATCAGGGATTCTGTGGACGAGTATATCCTTGCCGATGGAAGAAGGATCTATCTTCTAGCTGAGGGAAGGTTGCTCAACTTAGCGGCCGCCGAAGGACATCCTGCCGCGGTTATGGATATGAGCTTCTCCAACCAAGCTCTCTCAGCCGAGTTTATGGTTAAAAACGGAGCAGATTTAGAGATCAAAGTATATAGTGTCCCCAAGGAGATCGATGAGGATATCGCTAGGTTAAAGTTAGAAGCGATGGGGATAGCTATTGATACCTTAACCGAGGAACAGGAGGATTATCTTGCCTCCTGGGAAGCTGGCACTTAGTTTAAAAGACGAAAATGGAAAGTGGAAAATTAAGTTTTCTCTTTCCCGACTTCATCAAAAGGAG
>CAZSTA010000125.1:0-10685 GCA_964609495.1 uncultured bacterium
TGGTGATAAACCAACTCTTTTAAATAGACGACCTCAGCTTATATGCCCGCGTGAAGGCAAGCCTCCAATAAAATTTGGATTTGGTCCGGATGGTCTGGATCCGAATGCGGATGTTGTTGTTCTAGAAGGCGAAAATCGCCAACTAGCTATAAATGATAAAGTCGATAGTGTCCTTAAAGCGCCAGGTTGGTGGAATGAGTAGGAAGGATGATGATATAGAGCGTAATGATGAATTTGTTCTTAGTAGATTGGGATGGCTGTGTTAATGGAGAAGGTGGACCCGGGAAGTCTTGGGATTTAGAGGGTGTGATTGAACTTCGGCAGGTTCTTCAGGAAGTGAAAAGAAAGGCGCCGCATTGGGGGGTTGCGGTGATGACTGGTCGAAGCGATGATTACGGTTTGGGGGCGTTGGAGGCCTTGGGATTGATAGAGTTATATCCTGAAGCCTTCTCGGGATTTGAAAATGGTGGCTTGTATCGCCGCCATAAAGATTGGGAACTTTTCTGTCACCCTTTAATTACTGATGATGTTATGAAAGCTTTTGAAATCTTTGATAAGTATGCTTATCCTCGATTATCTAAAATAAGTGAGAGATGGGAGTATAAAAGGGTGTGTAGGACGATGGCTGTGCCTGGAGAGAAGGAGGTAGAGGAATTTTTCAAGGATGCTTTAGAAATCGTGCGTGATGTAGGAGTTGAGATAGACTACAATTTTTTGGAAGACTTGGATATTACTCATGGTGGTTCGGCGGTAGATTTTATTGCCAAAAATTTGGGAAAAGGAGCAGGCCTAGAATTCGTTGTTGAGTTGATGAAGATGGATGTAGCGAATACTATTGCTATTGGCGACAGTATCTCAGATCTTGATATGTTCAAAGTAGCCCCTCGTTCAGGCGCACCGGCTAATGCGAGTGATAAGGTCAAAGAAAAGGCAAATGTCGTAGCCAAAAAGAGGGGGCCCCAAGGAGTCGCTCAAATAATACGATACTATGTTTTTGGAGATGAATCGAGTGTTATCGTGAGAGAATAACAATGGACGATCCCCTAAATTGCTAATATAGCTCCTAATTTATATAGATCCCAATCTATTTCCTTCTTCTTCCCCCAGGTATCCTCTAAAGGGGTTAGGACAATCTTACCCCCGATCTCACCTGCCATCTTATCGGTCTCATCTTGTAATAGAGCCTCAATAGCAGCCGCTCCCAATTTGCTCGCTAGAACCCTATCCTTTGCAGTAGGAGACCCCCCTCGTTGGATATGACCTAGAATACATACTCGATAATCTATCCCACTTATCTCCTTAACTTTGCGAGCGATATCAAAAGCTCCTCCGGCTTCATCTCCCTCAGATACTATGATGATACTACTCGTCTTGCCTCTAGCTCTCCCTATCGCGATCTCCCCCGCTATCCTATTGAGATCAGTTCTCGTCTCTGGGATCAATATCTCCTCGGCACCTCCAGCTATCCCCACCTCTAAAGCGATAAAGCCGGCGTTTCTTCCCATCACTTCCACAAAGAATAATCGTTCATGAGAGGCCGCGGTATCCCTTATTTTATCGATCGCGTCTAAAGCAGTATTTACCGCAGTATCATATCCTATCGTCCAATCAGTGCCATATATATCGTTATCTATCGTTCCTGGAACACCGATTATCTGTTTATCCCATATTTGATGGAGATCATAAGCTCCTCGGAAAGTTCCATCACCACCGATCACTATCAACCCATCAATTCCAGCCTTGTCCAATATCTCAACTGCCTTTTCCATTCCTTCCTGAGTTTTAAATTCCTCAGAGCGAGCGGTCTTTATGATAGTGCCTCCTCTTTGGATTATGTTCGATACCGAGCTCAGGCTCATCTTGATCATATCCCCCTCAATAAGCCCCGCATACCCTCGCCGGATTCCTATCACCTCTAGCTTATTATAGATCCCAGTCCGAACTACAGCTCTCAAACAAGCGTTCATCCCAGGGGCATCTCCACCGCTGGTCAAAACTCCAATTCTCCTCATCCATAATCCCCCTTATATAAATTCTCTTAGCTATCACTTATGATCAAATCCATCCCCAATATCCGCTCTTTACTCTGAAATTATACTAAATTAACCTGAAGATGTAAATAGCTTTTCAAGAGAAATGTTCATTTGCTTAAGTTTGTCGCTCTATCAGATTAATTTCTTAGCTCAACCGATATTGACATTAATATGCAGATTTGTTATAATATGTTTTGAAATTATCTGTCTTCGCAAGGAGATGATCTAACGAGACGCTCTTCTCCTGTTCCCAATCTTAATCTAACGCCTCCACAGACGATAGTTTTGGGGTTCGCTTCTGTAATCATAGTGGGCTCTATTCTCCTCACTCTGCCCATAGCTAGTAGCACAAATGAGCGAGTGAGCTATTTAAATGCCCTTTTTACTGCTACTTCTGCCACCTGTGTTACTGGATTAGTAGTAGTAGATACTGGAACTAGATATTCCATCTTTGGTCAGATAGTGATTCTCTTCCTGCTCCAAATAGGTGGGCTAGGATATATGACCATGGCAACCTCCCTCTTTCTATTAACTGGAAGGAGGATCTACTTGAGAGAGAGGATGGCACTTCAAGAAGCCCTAGGACAATTCGGGCTTGCGGGATTAGTTCGCCTTACCATATATATTATCAAAGTAACTTTAGTGATCGAATCCGCAGGGGTGTTAGTATTATTTATCCGCTGGTTGCCTGACTTTGGGGTCGCGAAGGCTCTCTACTTCGCTATATTCCATAGCGTATCTGCATTCTGTAATGCAGGATTTGACCTCTTAGGAGGCACTTTCGGGAAATTCGGGAGTCTTACTCCCTATGCTGAGGATGTGACTATAAGTTTAACCGTAGCTATTCTAGTGATAATAGGAGGAATTGGATTTACTGTCATCTCAGATGTCTATACCGCGAAACGACTTTCGCGGTTACCTGTCATCACAGATATCCGTACCGCGAGACGATTTTCGAGGTTATCGTTTCACTCCAAGGTTGTAATCACTATCACTGCCATCCTCCTTTTATTAGGAACTATAGTTATATTTGGGATAGAATATTCCAACCCAAATACCTTGAAGCTATTAAGTCCAAAGGGAAAGATACTAGCCTCATTCTTTCAAGCGCTGACTCCTAGAACTGCTGGCTTTAATACGATATCAATTGCCAAGATGAATAATGCGACCTTACTTCTTATAAATATCCTTATGTTCATCGGAGCTTCTCCTGGAGGAACTGGAGGGGGAATAAAAACAACCACCTTTGTAATAATAATGATGGCGGTCTGGGCAACTATGCACGGAGATGAAGAAGCTAATATCTTTCGGAGAAAGTTATCCAAAGAGGTGGTCTATAAGGCTATAACGGTGGCTTTTCTCTCGCTCAGTTTAGTTATTATAGCTACTACGTTGCTCTGTATCTCTGAAGGGAAAGGATTCCTGCCTATTCTCTTCGAGATCACCTCAGCCTTTGGAACAGTGGGCTTATCCACTGGAATCACCTCTCAAACCTCCTCCTTTGCTCGGGTTATCATTATGTTAGTTGTCTTTGCAGGACGGATAGGTCCTTTGACGGTAGTTACGTCCATTACTCTTCGCCAGAGTAAGCTGGCGAAGGTTGAGTATCCAGAGGATAATATAATGATCGGGTAATATGATCGATCTCCTCAACCGAAAGAAGAGAGCCTTGAGCGTAAGATAATGGGGATCTTCGATCCTAAAACGCTTAGCAAAATTCATCTCCAAGACCCTTCTTTTGATCACTTTGCAAATTAATAGAGGTGTGGTGGGTAGAATTATGAAAAAAAGCTTTTTAGTAATAGGATTAGGCACCTTTGGCTCAAGTTTAGCTAAGGCGCTCTACGAGATGGGACATGATGTGCTGGCTGTGGACAATGATATGGACAAAGTGAGGGATATAAAAGACTCTGTGACCGAGGCAATACAACTTGATGCTACTCACGCAGATAGTTTAAAGACCTTGGGAATAAGCAACTTTGATGTAGTGGTGGTGGGAAGGAGTACCGATCTAGCCGATAGCATCCTCATCACCCTTAACCTGAAAGAGCTTGGAGCTAAATATATAATGGCTAAGGCTATTACGGATCCTCAGAGGAAGATATTAGAGCGGATGGGAGTCAACAGGATAGTGTTCCCCGAAATAGATATGGGGATCAGAATAGCTCGTACTCTCTCTACGCCTCAGCTAGTGGATTATATAGAGCTTACGGATGATTATAAGGTCGAGGAATTGATAGCTCCCCCCGCTTTTGTGGGAAAGACTCTGGATGAACTAGCATTGAGGACTAGATACGGAGTTAACGTCTTAGCTATCAAGAGAGGGGGAAGGGTTAATGCTATCCCAGGTCCTGATGATACGGTTATGGAGGGAGATACTCTAGTTATAGTGGGTCAGAATGAGAAGTTGGAGAGGCTGGCTGTGAAATCGAAATAGATCCCGCTATAAAGGAAACTTTTGCCTCAAACAAAACTCAAGCGAAAAGGGAACTTTTGCTTCAAATAAGACTCAAGGTAAAAAAGTTCCCTTTTTAAGAAAGTTTCCTTTACATTATACCAGCGGGATCTTTATACGCTAAGATATCTTCCCTTAGAAGGTGAATTTGAGGGTTACAATCTGGAACGGTCTAACTTCGAGGGCGACCGTATTATCAGATGCTAACTCCAGTTGAGCTACATCCTCTTCATTCATATTGACCAAATCAACCCTCTTGACATCCTTATAGATCTTGATCTTACCCTCTACCTCCTTATCGGTAGTATTGTAGAACCTGACGATTAGAGCTTCGCTTTTCTCAGCCTTCTTGATAGCGCTAACTACTAAATTCTCAGGCTTCACAGTAACAAAGCTCGATTCAGTGGGTAAAACACCCTCGTGACGACCAGTAGTCGAAGCTCTCACTCCTGCTACAAATTGATGAGCGGCTTGATAGGTTTTAGCAGACTGCCAAGTTCCAGAATGGGGTATTATCGAGTACTCGAAGACGTTCGAACCCAAGCATTGAGCCTCGGGGGTAGCTAGGGAGGGGCCAGCGTTACCCTTCCGAGTCAGAAGATCATCCCTGGAGAGCCAACCAACGCTTCTAAGTAAGGTCAACGCTATCGTAGCCCCATCAGCTATATCGGTGATAGAATCAACCTCATATTCAAGCAAGCCCTTATTAGCTATCGTCACACCTCTTTCTCCGTCATTGATATCAACGAAAGTCCTTTGCGGATAGGTCCCATAAGGCTTTTCACTCCTCCACATCTCACCGCTTGGTAGAGCGATGGCTCTCTTCACCACATCGAAATGTCCCTCGGCATAAGAGTAATCGGTCTTGATATCGGTGGGGAAGAGAACGCGCAAACGATGATCTTTGACCTTGTTATCAAATTCGGTGCGAACATCTATCCTAGCCACTTGGGGATACATAGTAACCCAACTGGTGATCGGGCAGGATACCAGACGCCCACTTCTCTGGCTTCTATCCTTAGTGATAGCTTGCGGAAGCATAAGTTTCATCTCTATTTTGAAGGTGGTCTTGGCTGGCCCAGAATCGACTAGGGAGATCTTAGCCTTAGAATTAAAGCTAGTGATTACCTTGCTATTCTTCGCGGGAGAATAGTTATACTCATCGCCAACATCCTCAACATCCTCAAAGAGGAGAAAATTCGGATATACCTTGCCCGTGGTCTTATCGGTTACCCTTAACGCACCATTGGGATTGATCTCGACCTTGAAGTATTCGTTCTCCATAGAGTTATCCCCGGTCTTGAGCGAAGCGGTATTCTCCTTTGCACTCACCAGTTTAACCATATACGTCTTATATCCACAGGAAGGTAATCCTTCAGCTATAAATGCGATCTTAAGTTTAGGCGCTTCCCTTAAAAATACGAGCTTAAAGGTAGTTATCTTCTCATCGGCGACCAATTTATAGGCTTCTTCTTTAGCTTTCGCAAACGCATCTGGATCTAGGAACTTAGGCTCGACTCGAGTTACCTTGATCTCGGCTCTATTTCCCCTCTTAGAGATCTTGATGATACCAGGGGGGAAGGCAAAGCGTCTTCCAAAGGTCCTGATATCCTTCCTATCGATCTCAAAGCTAACTATAGATGGCTCAAGGCGCTCGATGATCTGATAAGGTATCTCCTTGCCTTGCTCATCTATAATCTTGAAGTCCTCAGTATCTCCCCATATCAGAGGGATATCAGCCTCGACCTTATCCGTCCTCTTCCAGCTCAGGGGATTATATACTACCAGAGCCATCTCTCCCTTCTCAAGCTGGGAAGTGTCGATCTGAGAAGAGATAGCCTCCAATCCCTTACCAACCAATAGCTCCCCGATCTGCTCAGCCTGATCGAAGCGCGGCATCATCTCTCCATGAACCTGATCTATACTACAGCCACATATAGAATCGTGAGGATGATTCTTAATCGTGAACTTCCAAGCATGCCAGAGGAAAGCGTTAGGATAGGGAGCACCCACCGTCCACGCGAAGGCGGAGAATGGCTCAGCCCACTTCTCCAGCAAAGCTTGAATCCTCTCATTCGCCTGCTTGATATAGACCCTGGCGGAGAGAACATTAGGCAGGAGAGGCGCATACCTCGCCGCCCTCATCTCGCCCTTGTAGGTTTTCATCTCAGGTTTTGCGGCTTTGACCTTCTCCACATAGTTGACATAAGTTCCATGAACTAGCTCCGCATCCTCCAGCTTGCCATTAGCATAAGCTATTATCTCAGGGAGATCGGGTTGAGGTTCTAGGTGATCGCTTCCGTTGTTAAAGAGAAGATATCGGGTATTAGCGTAAGGGATCATCGCGTCCTTCAGACTCTTTATCCTGTCCAAAGCCATATCCAGATCGACCTTCTGTTCAACATCAGTCCCAAAAGACATACCAATACCCAGATTAGCAGCGTTTCCATATCCACCTATCTGGTGAACGGCGAGGACGGAAGTCCCATCGGGAGACTCCCAGAGGAAGTTATCCTTTAGCTCCTCTCCTTCATCCCCTAATCCTCTAGTGAAGATAAAGGAATCGATACCGAAGCCCTGTAATATCTGGGGCATCTGGGAGATGTGTCCAAAGGGATCGGGAACATAGCCAACTTTCATTATCCCTCCGAACTCCTCGCCGATCTTATGACCGATCATCAGATTCCTGATGGTCGCCTCTCCACTCACTAAGAACTCATCAGGGAGTATATACCAGGGACCGATCAGTAACCTTTTCTCCTCGATGAATTTCTTCAAATCCTCTTTCTTTTCTGGCCTTATCTCTAAATAGTCCTCGATAACGATGGTCTGTCCATCGAAGACGTAATACTTATACCCAGGAATGGTTTCCAAGATATTCAGCAGTTTATCAGCAAGCTTGACCAATCTTGTTCTGAACTGCTGAAAGGTTGAATACCACTCCCGATCCCAGTGTGTTTCAGGGACTACTATTATCTCATACTTCTTACTCAATTTACCATCCTCCTTTGTTTTATTGAAAGTCTGCTATCTCCTCAACTGGCTTTCTGAAGGTAGAAGTTGGTTGAACATCTGGATAACCCAAAGCGATTATCGCTACTGGATTATAATTCTCTGGAATGGTGAATAGCTCCTTAAGTTGTCTCTCATCGAAATCACCGATCCAGCAGGTCCCTAATCCCAGCGAATAGGCGGCTAGATGCATATTTTGAATCGCCGCGGCAGTATCTTGGATACTGAAATATCTCAAGGCTTTATCCTCAACCTGCCTTCGCTCATCAAAGCGAGCACAGACGATTATAGCCACTGGTGCATTTGGCAAGAACTTAGCATAACGGCTTCGGGCAGCCATCTTCTCCTTCTTAGCCTGATCAGTGGTAACTATGAACTTCCAAGGCTGAGCGTTCATCGCGGAGGGCGCCCACCTGCCTGCCTCTATTATCTGGAGAATTAACTCCCTAGATACGGGTTTATCTTTATATCTACGAATACTCCTCCTTCCTTTAATAGCTTCAATAACCTCCATTACATCACCTCGCTTTCGTGAGCGGGGAGAGGGAACATCGAGATAGAGTTGATCTTCTTTATTTTCCTCTCTCCCTTGATCTTCTATTTTCCCCTCCCTCGATGGGAGGGGTTAGGGGAGGGTGATTTAAACAATTCTCCTAGAAACCTTTTTGAGACTATTTAATCATCTCTTTTGTTACCCCCTCACCCTAGCCCTCTCCCACAAGGGGAGAGGGAACTTGCGGAGAGAGGGTGATCTTCTTATTCCTCTCTTAGCCACAATTTCAGCTAACATAAGGTATCACATACGGTCCTTTGGGGATAACCGCGATCTTAGCCTCCTTGCTATGTCTCTCCAGAGCCATCTCGATCCCTTTCTCCACCGATTCCACTGGAGTAGCAAGCAGACTATTTAGATCATCTCCAGCGATTCCTTCAGTGAAAAGCATAATCTCCGCTTTACGCTTTGCCTTGATAAGCTCCTCGACCTCCCACTGATCCAGAGAAAAGTATCCTGGTTCATATAGCATCTCGATATACTCATCTATATCGGTCGTCTCCATCAATAGCTTCTGAAATTCAGCGCTACCGATTCCCTCACTGCACTGAGAGGCGATCAATATCGTTCCTCCAGACTTTACGATATCCATAGCTCCTACCATACCTTTGACAGTTTGATAGTAAGTAGCATCTAGCGGATATCCCGCGGAGGTAGTTACTACGATGTCTGCTTCCCGATCTATAGGAACTTTGACAACTTTATCAACCGCTTTAACACCAGCTAAGTGCGAAGCCTCTAGTTCTCCTGCGAAGATCCCGGTTATCCTTCGAGCTTCGTCTATCGTTACGTTCAGGTTGAAATCCACTCCCGCCATCTTCGCTACCGCTAGAGCGGTCTCATGAACAGGATTCCCATCTAAGACGCAATTCGTAGCCTCGGCTGGTTCTAGGAGCTTAGGGCCATGGAAGTGCTTCAATGTCTCCAAAGAAGATATACCCGGACAGATGATCTTCCTTCCCCCGGAATATCCCGCCATAAAGTGGGGTTCGATAAGACCAGTGATTATCTTCAGATCGGCGTTGAGATAAGTCTTGTCTATATAAGCGGGAACTCCCAAAGGCGTATCCCCAAGATAGACATTGGAATCGACATCCCGACAGAAGTGATTCACGATCTTATAGTTCTTGACGATCTCCTCGCCCATCATCTCAATCAACTCTTCCTCAGTATTAGGACGATGAGTCCCAGTCGCGTTGAGGATAACGATCTTATCACGAGCGATGCCGCTCTCCTCAAGAATGCGGAGTAGTGGAGGGAGGATCACTTTATTAGGAACTGGACGAGTAATATCGGAGATCACAACACAAGCGTTATCCCTGCCCTCAGCAAGTTCCTTCAAGCTCTTCGTGCCAATGGGATTCGCAAGAACGCGCTCCAACTCCCCTTCTACATCGGCGATAGGGTCCGTTGGCGACATCTTCACTATCTTGTATAAATTATCATCGGGAATTTCAACAGTCAATCCCTCTCGACCATAGGCTAGATCGATCTTCATAGCATAATTCACTCCTTTGAAGCTCTCCAACATATTATATAAAATTACTTCTCCTGACCATATTTCTCCATATAACGTCTATGTCCCCTAATAACCTCTTCTCTAGGAATAGGTTCAGGTTTTCCCAGCAATAGAGCTAGATAAACGGTCCGCGCCACATCCTCGACCATAACCGCCGCTTTCAAGGCTTCAGTGGGAGTAGGCCCTATAGTAAACACCCCGTGGTTCTTCATCAGGATCGCGCGAGAAGCACCGATCGATCTTATTATCTCCTTCCCTATCTCCTCTCCCCCGATCGGGGCGTAATCTCCAACTGGGATAGGACCTCCGAACTCATCAGCGATAGCAGTTAGATAGGGTAGTATCGGTTCTCCTAATAGAGCAAAGCTAGTGGCATAGGTTGAGTGAGTATGAACAACTCCTCCTATCTCAGAACGATGGCGATAGATATAAAGATGAGTCAAGGTATCAACTGAAGGTTTTAGCTTTCCCTCTATAATATTACCCGCAAGATCGACCACCACTAAATCCTCAGGCTTCAACTTCTCATATCTAACTCCGCTGGGCTTTATAACCACATAGCCAGTTTCCCTATCCCGTCCACTCACATTTCCACTGGTCCAGGCAACTAAACCGTTCTTTGGCAACTCTAAGTTCATTTCCCATACTTCTTGACGCAACTCCTCTAACAAGCTCAGCCCTCCTTATTCTTATCTCAATTATTATAGAATTGAAGCTAGGGGATCTTATAAAGCCCCTAGCTCCGATCATAGATACTACAGTTCAGTTACATATCCCCTGTTTCTCCATCAAGTATCGGTTCCAACTCTATAGTTACCGTTGTAGTTACACCAGGGGTAACCGTTACGTCAACCTCCTGGGTAGTGAAACCAGTTTTCGAAGCGGTTACCTTATAGCTTCCCGCCTTCACACTATTAAGTATAGCTTCCCCATTCGCATTGGTAGCAGTTGTCTCTATCGCCTTGCCTCCCTGCCAAACGATAACTGAGACCCCCTGCAAAAGCTTACCAGATTCAGCATCAGTAACGGTGACCTCGATAGCTCCATAATCATTCTGTACTAGATCGGCTAAAGCCGCAGCTAGATCGATCCTCCCATAACCGAATCCCTCGT
>CAZSTA010000126.1:0-10621 GCA_964609495.1 uncultured bacterium
TGAGTGGGCAAACTTGTTTTTTTCCTTCTTCCTCTCCTTAAGCTCTGACTCTTTTGAGGTATCATCTATCATTATTTCCCCAAACCCCCAATTAACATCTGAGAGCTGATCGCCTAAGTTATAAGCTCTCAGCAATCAGAGTTACCAAGAGCTTCTTAGATTGAGAATATATCGGAGCTTCTATATCACTGTTGCCATCTGGAATACCGGCAGATACATAGCGATCATGACTCCTCCCACGATAATGCCCAAGATCACGATCAAGATAGGCTCGAGCATCGAAGCCAGACCATCCACGGTATTATCTACCTCATCCTCATAGAAATCAGCAACCTTCTCTAACATACTATCTACTCGTCCCGTCGTCTCCCCTACAGCCATCATGGAGGTCAACATTGGGGGAAAAACCCCACTCCTCTCCAGAGGCCCAGAGATATCCTCGCCTTCCTTGATGCTAGTTCTAGCCCGCACTATAGCTCTGGCAACCACCTCATTACCGGCCGTCTTAGAGGTTATATCTAAAGATTCCAGAATAGGAACTCCGCTCGCTATCAACAGCCCCAAAGTTCTGCTGAATCTAGCACAGCTTATCTTGCTGACCAAAGGTCCGATAATAGGCAATCTTAGCTTAAGGCGATCAATAGTGAGTCGCCCTTGCTTAGTCGCATAGTATCTCTTGTATAAGAAATTCGCAATTATAGCCGCCAATATTATAACCCACCAATAAGATTTCACACCATCACTAAACCTCAAAAGCACCCTAGTAGGTAAAGGAAGCTCGCCCCCAAACTGCTTGAACATCTTAGCGAATATGGGAACGATAAAGACGATAAGGAAAGCGGTAATAGCGAATACTGCTCCCAGAACCATAACTGGATAAAACATAGCTGATTTAACCTTGTTCCTAAGTTCAAGATCTTTCTCCAGATAGACGGATACTCGATCTAGGATCTTGTCGAGAACACCTCCTACCTCCCCCGCCTTCACCAGGTTGATATAAAGATCGGAGAAAGCCTCAGGGTGTTTGGATAAAGCTCCAGAGATATTCGACCCGCTCTCGATATCCACCTTAACCTCACTGACGATCTCACTTAAGGTCTTGTTTTCGGTCTGCCTGATCAAAATGTTAAGACAGCTAATAACAGGCAAACCAGCATCAACCATAGTTGCAAACTGACGACTGAAAACAGCAACATGCTTTAGACCAACTTTCTTCTTTCCTCCAAGAAATGGGATACTTATCGCTCCCCTCCTGGCCCTCTTCTCCTCTATAGAGGTAACAAAATATCCAGCATTTCGCATCTTCTGAACTAAGGTTCTTTGATCTGGAGCATCTTCCGAGCGCTGGATAGTCCTACCAGTTCTGTCCCTAGCAGTAATCACAAAAGTTGGCATATTTAATCACTCTCCCCCGGAATAAATTAGGTTGTTCTCCTCATCGCCATTCTTCCTCCTCCCAGCATCTTGATCAAACTCTCTTGATCAAATGCTCTGGAGATGGCAACCTCATAACCTATTAATCTTTTGGTATAAAGTTCTCTGAGTGACTGATCCATAGTCTGCATCCCAAATTTAGTTCCCAGTTGAATCACCGAAGGAAGCTGATGAATCTTGCCCTCCCTTATTAAATTGCGAACGGCGGAGGTGGCGATCAATATCTCCACCGCTGGGATTCGCCCTCCCCCACGCATCCTGGGCACCAACTGCTGACTTACCACTCCTACTAAACACTCAGCTAATTGACCTTGGACATGAGTTCTCTGGTGAGGGGGAAAGGAGGATATTATCGGATCGAGAGAATTCGCGGCGCTAGAGGTATGCATAGTAGCCATTACTAAGTGTCCTGATTCCGCAGCTTGCAGAGATATCGATATAGTCTCAAAGTCCCTCATCTCTCCAATAAAGATCACATCAGGATCCTGACGCAAAGCATGTTTTAGCGCGCTGGTGAAGGAGGGGGTATCAGAATTAACCTCCCGCTGATGAACTATGCTGGACTTATTGAGATGAATAAATTCTATAGGATCCTCTATAGTCATTATATGATATCTTCTCTCAGAATTAATTACGTCTAACATAGCCGCTAGGGTAGTAGATTTTCCGCAACCAGCGGGACCAGTTATCAAAAGTAAACCTCTTCTTTCTCGAGTCAATTCCTGAAGGATAGGGGGCAAATTAAGTTCTGCCAAGGAGGGAATACGTTGAGGAACTATCCTCAAAACTGCGCATATAGACCCCCTCTGCCGAAAAACGCTGACTCTAAAACGCCCCACCCCAGGAAGGCTATAGGAGAAATCAAGCTCATTTTTCCCTTCAAAATGTTCCTTCTCTCTATCGTCCATTATGCTATATATTAAACGTCTCGTATCCGCGGGAGTCAGCATTTCAAAATTAGCCTGCGTTATCAACTCCCCATTGATGCGCAGAATAGGCGGACTACCGACAGATATATGAATATCGGAGGCAGACTTGTCGTTAGCCAGCCTCATAATCTCTCTGATCTCAATAGCCATCTTCTCTTGCTCCCCCTTATCTATCACCTAGATCCTATCTTCTGTCTTCTAGGCGTAATTCTTGCCGAAGGGGTAGGGGCGCCCTCCCCTAACATCCGCAGGAATTCCTCCCTATCATGGCATCTATTCAAGGCATCTTCATAACTTATTAATCGTCTTTCATACAGATCTTTCAGGGCTTGATCCATAGTCTGCATCCCATATCTAGCTCCGGTCTGCATAGCCGAGAAGATCTGAAAGGTCTTCCCCTCTCTGATCAAGTTGCGAATAGCTGGAGTAGCAACTAAAACCTCTACCGCTGGTACCCTTCCCTTGCCCCCCATTCTAACCAATAATTGCTGGGTAGCTATCCCTATCAGAGAGTTAGCTAACTGGATTCTGACCTGAGGCTGTTGATGAGGAGGAAAGACATCGATTATTCGGTCGATCGCCTCAGCCGCACTGTTAGTATGGAGAGTAGCGAAAACAATGTGTCCCGTCTCAGCCGCGGTAATCGCCGTGGAGATAGTCTCAAAGTCGCGCATCTCTCCTACCAATATGACATCAGGATCTTCTCGCAGAGCCCGCTTCAAGGCCTCGGCAAAGGAATGGGTATCGGCGAAAACCTCACGCTGATTTACTATACAGGATTTATGAGTATGAGCATATTCGATCGGATCCTCAATAGTTATGATATGTTGCCTTCTAGTCCCATTTATATAATCTATCATCGCGGCCAGAGTTGTCGATTTCCCATGACCGGTAGGCCCAGTTACTAAGAATAGACCTCGGGGTTGCTTACAGAACTCCAGCAGGATCGGGGGTAATCCCAACTCCTCCACACCTAAGATCTTAGTAGGGATAGTTCTCAGAGCAGAGGCAACATTACCCCTCTGTTTGAAGACATTGATGCGGAAGCGCCCATATCCCGATAAAGAAAAGGAGAAGTCCAGTTCATTCTCCTCTTCGAATATCTTCTGTCGCCTTCCATCCATCAAACTATACATCAGACGGTGTGTATCAGCCGGGGTCAGAGGGTCGTATTCCGTTGGGGTGAGTTCCCCATCGATTCGCAACGTCGGAGGAATGCCTACTGTTAAATGTAGATCAGAGGCCCCTCTCTCGAAGGTGAGCTTTAAAAGCTCTATGATATCTAAATTAGTCCCCCTAGTAGTCCCCATTAATATCCTCCTCCTCCACCTATTATTTTCGCTCATATCGGATTCTCTCTGCGAAAGCGGACTTATCTTGTAATCACCCTCCCCTAATAAAGGAAACTTTTGCCAGTTAAAAAAATATATTATAAGGTTAAGAAGTTTCCTTTAACCCCTCTCATCGCGGGAGGAGAAAATATCCTTCGATTATTTTTAGTCGACTCTAGAGACTCTCAGAACCTCCTCGATCGAAGTTAAGCCAGCGAATACCTTCTCCATCCCATCCTCAATCAGCCTCTTCATACCCTCTTTTTTCGCTATCTCTCCGATATCTCCCGCTGACTTCTTGTCTATAACGAGCTGTCTTATTGGATCGGTAATTTTAAGCACCTCGTTAATGGCCATCCTACCTTTATAACCGAAATTATTACAAGCAGAACATCCTACCGCTCTATATATTGCGGGTGGTTCTCCCTCGAAGTTAGGAATAATCCTCTTTAACTCCTCTAAAGTGGGGGTATATAGTTCCTTGCATTGTTCGCATAACCTTCGCACCAACCTTTGGGCCACCGCTAGCAGAACTGCGGAAGCTATCAGGAAGGGCTCGACCTTCATATCGGTGAGACGGGTAAGAACACCAGCCGCGTCGTTAGTGTGTATTGTGCTGAAGACTAGGTGACCAGTCAAAGCGGCTTCAATAGCGCTTTCGGCCGTCTCGAAATCTCGAATCTCTCCGACCATCATAATATCTGGGTCTTGACGGAGAAAGGCTCTAAGACCTTTAGCAAAGGTGAAGCCGATCTTGGGATTAACCTGAACCTGGTTGATACCAGCTAATTTATACTCTACTGGATCCTCAAGAGTAATGATATTCTTCTCCAGAGTATTAATTTCAGATAAGGCCGAATAAAGGGTAGTGGTCTTTCCTGAACCAGTGGGTCCTGAAAGCAAGATCATCCCATAGGGTTTTCGTATAGCCTCCCGGAAAGTCTCCAAGTTTTTCATAGAGAAACCGAGCTTAGTGATGTCCAAAGTCTTGGGGTTACCCTCGAGGATTCTCATAACCACCTTTTCGCCATAGACAGCCGGCAAGGTGGAGACCCGGAGGTCGATATTTATCCCTTCCCTCTCTCGCTTGAAAGTTATACGACCGTCCTGAGGAATGCGTCTCTCGGCGATATCTAGATCGGATAAGATCTTAAGACGAGAGATTATAGCATTCTGGGCTTTCTTCAATTTATGCTGCTGAGAAGGTTCAATGGCCTCCTGAAGTATGCCATCTATACGATAACGGACAGATAACTTCTTTTCGGCTGGCTCGATGTGGATATCGCTGGCGCCCATCTGGTAGGCCTGCCTAATTATCATATCTACAAATTTGATAACAGGAGCGCTATCGGCATCTTCATCATCGAATATTTCCTCTTCCTCCTCTACTTCCTGGGTGCTTACAATTCCCTCCACCATCTCATTCACAGAATCGGGGGTTTCATAAGCTATATCTATAGCTCTCAGGATCTGCTCTCTGGTGCTAACAACTGGCTTAACCTGCAGACCAGTCATCAACTTTAAATCATCTATAGCGAATACATTACGAGGGTCTGCCATAGCTACATGTAAGGTGTTACCATCTCTCTTTAGGGGGATTAGGGTGTGGCGTCGCGCCATTGCCTCGGGGACTAGCTCCAGAACGAAGGGATCGAAGATTATATCATCCGTTATATCTACATAGGGAAGGTTAAGCCGTTTTGCTAAACCCTGAGCTAAATCCCCCTCGGTGGCTCCCACTGGGATCAGGGCCTCCTCTTGAGAGGCTTTATCTGGGTTTCTCTCTTTAAGGGCTGAATTTCTTTGGGTCAAGCTAGTATCTCCTGGTTTTTTCAGTCCAGTATCACCCTTAGCCTCATCAAATATTCTTAGGCCTTCCTCCTTCGAACTTTCTCGTGGCATCAAACCATCTTCCTCTAATTCTGTCTTAGCAGTCCCCTTCGAGATTTCGGAATCCTCATCCATCCACTCTCCGAAGACATTGTCTATCTCAATATCGATATCATCGCCCGTTAGAAAGCCACTTAACTGAGTTTCGGAAGGTTGTTCAGGGATAGTCTCTCTCTCCTCTACCCGGGGTTCCTCCTTCTCAGGGGCTATCTCCTCCTTGCCCAGGGTGGGGGCTAATTCCTCCAACGCTTTATCTTCAGATAGTATGAGGATCTCATTCTCCTCAAGGGTATTCTCTTCCTTAACCTCGACGGCTTTATCCTGTTCTTCTTCACTTTCTCCATTGCCAAACAGTTTCTGACATACATCCATCAGTTCAGTTTCGAGACAGAGAACTGGTTTGACCCTATATCCGGAGGTTTTCTCAATCTCTCGCAGGGCAAATTCGTTGCGAGGATCGACCATAGCCACGGTTAGTTCACCGTTATGTTTTGTCATAGGCACAGCTAAATTGCTTATGATAAAATCACAAGGGACGAGGTTTACCAATTGGGGATCTACATCATCTTTACTTAGATGGGCTAAAGGAAGTCCCATATATCTTGATAGAACTTCTGCTACCTCCTCTTCCTCCGCTAGTCTCATCCTAATTATCACCTTATCTATAGTATCGCCCGTCTTCTCAGCCTCCCTTTTAACTATGTTCATCTGGGGAGGGGTTAATAATCCTCTCTCTAAAAATAGGTCCTCTAAGCTCTTCTTCCTAGGAGGGGAAGGAAGATCGACTTTTCTTCCCGAAAGGTTAAGCTTCTTCCAAATATCTCGGGCTTTGGTTATGGTGCTATCCTCCTCCATCTTGGGGGATAAATAATAGCGTCCCTGAGCATCTTCTATCTCTCTCTTTGAACATATAACCGGTTCGATCTCCAAACCGGTTAGAAGCTTCATATCTTGAATAGCAAGTGAATTAAGAGGATCGACCATAGCTACGATCAACCTTAAGCCATCCTTACGCAGGGGAAATACTTGATATTTATAGGCAATATCGGCCGGGATACTGCGCACAGCCTCGGGATCTACTATATATTGCGCGATAGATATATATGATATACCAAGCTGAGCAGCTAAGGCCGACATTATACCCTCTTCACTAATATAACCGAGATTAATTAGAGTCTCCTCTAAGGGATCCCCCGTCAACTCCTTTTCCTCTAAAGCGTCCTGAATTTGAGATTCGGTGAGGAGTGTTCTTTTCTTTAAGACATTCACCAATTGTCTCTCTTTTAAGCTCATCATTTTCCTTCACCTAATATAAAATGATAAATATCTCTTCCCCAATTTTTATCATTATAACATAAATTAAAGGCTATGTCAACCTTTTCTTTTGAATAAAGTTAAATTTCGAGATTAAGCTCTAATAGCCTCTAATCCCTAAATATCGCATATTTCGCTATTCAAATCCTATAGCATAATTTATGAGTTGCAAATTATATATAACACAGAGGTTTTTATCTGCCACTATGGATCATCAATTGTAAAGAATCTCCTCGATTTTAACGATCCCAAAACCAGAACACTATTCTCTCCAAAAGCCTCATTATCTTTGTAGTTACGAATTCTCGCTTACTGCTAGGAGAAACTAAGACAGTGTATAAGCCCAATCTCTTCCCTCCTAGAACATCGGTGAAAAGTTGATCTCCTATAACCACCGTTTCAGCTTTAGAAGTGCCAATAAGTTCCCTTGCTTTCCGAAAGGCCCGTCTCCTCGGTTTGGTAGCTAGAGGGATAGCTGGTATATCTAAATCCTTCGCCACAATATCCACTCTTCGCCTACTGCCATTGGAGACGATACAGATCGCAAAATCTAACTCGCGCGCCTTTTTCATCCATTCCTTGATCTCAGAGGTAAGCTCAGTCTCCCCCCAATTCACCAGAGTGTTATCTAGATCTATGATTAATCCCCTCTTTCCCTCCTTCCTAAGCTGAAGTAAATCCAAGTCGGTAAGGGAAGCTAAATATAGATCTGGCAGTAAGCTCTCGAACATCATATCTCCCCAAAAAATCTTAAAGATTATTTATTAGTTCGTTTCTCCTGATAAGGAACTGGAATATATTGCACAGAAGGTCTCACTCCGACTGGCTGAGGATAAAGGGACATCAACTTATATATCTCCTCAGGCAATCCAGTTCTCACTGATAAGCCCAATTCCTTAATTTGATGAAAGGTTAAGGGACAGTCATGAGTCCACCTTCCCTCTGTTAGAACGCGGGAAATCTCGCTCGCTTTATCTTCGCCCACTCTATCGCTTAGCAGGGATTTTATAAGCGATCTTATTTGACTTATAGCTTTGCGGGCTATATCCGCCAGGATCAAAGTCTCATCGTCGATCTCATTCTTGTCCTTCTGCTCGATCGCTTGGAGAATAGAGGCGGCAGGATACTTCCCTATCTGGGGATCAAGAGGTCCTAATACCGCGTTCTCATCCATTATGATCTCTTCGGCGGCTAAGGCGATCATCGTTCCCCCGGACATAGCATAATGAGGGATTAAGGCGGTAACCTTAGCTTTATGACGAGCTAGAGCTAGGGCTATCTGCTCTGTAGCTAATACCAATCCTCCTGGAGTATGCAGAATTATATCTATAGGAGTATCATCATCAGTAGTTCTTATGGCTCTAAGTATCTGTTCGGAATCCTCGATATTGATAAATCTAGAGAAAGGAAATCCTAAGAAGGCTAAAGCTTCATGACGCTGGATCAAGGTGATAACTCTGGAACCTCGCCTATCTTGAAGAACTTTTATCGCCTTTATCCTAGCATTCCCTAACATCTTATGTTGAAGACGAGGAAGCAGAAATAGCAATAGGATGAATATCCAAAGCAATCCCCATAAAGTACTCATAAAAGCCTATACTCCTTATTCTATCTTAATCTTTCGATCTTGACTTTCGATACTCGACGCTGATCAGCCTCGACGATCGAGAAGAGCCAGTTTTTGAATTTTATGCTTTCTCCTTTTTGCGGAATCCTCTCTACTAAATTGATTAGGAAACCACCTAAAGTCTCATAATCACCGGAGGGAAGAGAGATAGCAAATTTCTCATTTAGATAGTCTATATCTATCCTACAATCTGCTAATATCGATCCATCTTTCAACACCTGAATCTCATCTATCTCCCCGGTAGGCTCTTCACCAATTTCTCCAAAGATCTCCTCTAAGAGATCCTTGATGGTCACTAGTCCAGCCGCACCACCGTACTCATCAACAACTATCGCCATATGGTTCTTCTTCTCCCTTAGTTCTTGAAGCAAGCGATCCACTTTTTTGCTCTCTGGAACGTAATAGGCTGGTCTAACATATCTTTTGATGTCGCTACTTTCTCCATCAGTATAGAGTATATCGAAGATATTCAGAATCCCAATTATATTATCTATACGTTGCTTATACACTGGGAATCTAGTAAAGTCCGTCTTAAAGGCTAGATCTAACACTTCCGAGGGAGGACTATCGGCTTTAACTGCCACTACGTCGACTAAAGGGATCATTACCTCCTTAACTGAGGTAGAACTGAAGTCGAAGACGGTATGGATCATCTTCCTCTCTTCCTCCCCTAGCACACTACCCTCCTCTCCAAAGAGCATCCTTAACTCCTCCCTAGTGACAAAGACTCCCTTCACCTCCTGTTTTTTCCCCACGAGCTTCACCATTAGACTGGCGATCCCGCTGAAGAAGGTAGAAAGGGGATATAAGGTGTAGAAGATGACCCGCAAAGGTCGAATCACAGTCAGAATTATGGAGTTAGCCTTTCTCAAATAGATCGTCTTGGGAACTATCTCCCCCAAGATGAGGATGATCGGAGTTATAATCAAGGTGGTGATCCATACCTCGGATAGGCCTTCATATCTTGCTCCTCCAGGCATCTCCTTTAATAGATAGAGGAGTCTATTTATCATAGAAGTAGCTATCGCCGAGGAAGCGATAGTTGTTATATTAGTTCCCACTAAAGTTGTGCCTAACAACCGCTCTGGAGCAAGCTGTAGATTCTGTATCAAGCGAGCTCTCCTATCTCCGGTCTCCGCTAGATGTCTGATTCGCAGCCGATCACAGGATATGAAGGCGGTCTCACTGCCAGAGAAGAACCCCTCCGCTAATATACAAAAGATTATAGCTAAAATATCAATTAGAAAAATATTCATATTAACTCTCTCTCCATAGTTATCCTAACCTGAGAGATCCTGTTACCATCCATCTTCTCGACCCGAAGGATTATTCCAGTCAGTTTTATATCCTCCCCCTCCCGAGGAACTCTTCCCAAGAAATCGTAGATCAGACCTCCTATAGTATCGAAATCTCTATCCTCAACTCCGCTAATAGTCTCATCAGCTAAATTTAAGTTGAAAAGTTCCTCGATCATATCCACATTTAATTTAGCATCAACCAGATAACTTCCTTCACTTAAAACTTTGAAAGAGAACTCCTCATCATACTCACCTTGGATCTCTCCCACTATCTCCTCCATTAGATCTTCTAAGGTTATAAGCCCCGCAGTTCCTCCATACTCATCGACCACGATCACTATCTCGATCTTATTTCTTTGAAATTCGGCTAAGAGAGAATCAACCTTCTTCGAATCGGGAATATAATATATAGGTCGTATGATCCTAGTTATCTTTATATCAAGGTCCTTATCCTTCAAATGAGTGAATAGATCCTTGACGTAGAGAAAGCCTATCATATTATCCATGGAGTCCTTATAAACTGGAAGCCTTCTATGTTTCGAGGATCTCAAAACTTCTAAAGCCTCTTTCAGGGTAGAGTCGGCTTTAAGACAGATCATATCGACTCGCGGGGTCATAACTTCTCTAGCTATTTTATCTCCGAATTGAAATATGTGTCGGATCATTCTCCTCTCATTATCTTTTATAACTCCCTCCCTCCCCCCCACCTCTACTATAGTTTCTAGCTCCGCCTGAGTCATAAGATTCCTCTCAGGTATATTTCCCCTTAGAACTTTGACTATATTCTCCGTAATTACG
>CAZSTA010000127.1:0-10558 GCA_964609495.1 uncultured bacterium
TCAATCTCAGTGTTCCCTCTCCCCTCGTGGGAGAGGGATAGGGTGAGGGGGAATTATGTCTTGAACCCACTAGCGAAAAACTAAGAATATGATACTCCGATTAAAAAACTCAAAGATCAAAATGGGATATGATCTCAAGGTATTAACACCGCTTTAACAGCCTCCTTCTTATCCACAGTCTCTAAAGCCTCGGTTGATTCCTCTAATCCGAAGCGATGCGTAACTAACTTGGCGAACTTCCCCTTATCGCTTAGCACTAAATCGACCGCCATCTTCAGATGCTTAGTATCGCTCACCCAAACACCTTGATATCTCAAGTTCTTCCTTACTATATCGGCGAAGCAATCCAGCTCAACTCTTCCTGCTGGTGCTCCAAAACCTACGGAGAGATAGGTGGCTCCAGTTCGGACTAATTTGATCCCCTCCGCGACCGCCTGAGGAAGCCCCACCGCTTCGATAGCTAGATCGACTCCTCGACCGTTAGTTATATCCATAATCATCCCCCGTCTCTCATTTTGAGTGGTTGATTTGCGATTCAAGAGATGGGTAGCTCCTAACTCCCCACCAAGCTCTAATCTAGATTCCGTTCCCCCGATCAGTATAACATTTCTCGCTCCTAAGTTCCGAGCGAAGGCAACTGCGAATAGTCCTAGAGGGCCGGGCCCTTGAATCAAAACGGTATCCCCCAATTCAGGTGAAGCTAGATCATAGCAATGAGCGGCGGTCGCCCCTGAACAGGAAGCTGCGACCATAATCGCTGGATCGATATCCTCATCGATTCGAATGATATCGGTATTTTCCCGCAAGACCAGATATTCGCTATAACATCCATTGAGGAAGGGATATTCCTCGCAGGATCGAGTTATTCCGTACACCCAACGGTTGGGACAGAGCGAAGGAGTCCGCTTTATCGAGCAGAAGTAACAATGTCCACAGCTTACCCCTCTATTCCAGATGATAAGATCTCCCTCTCTCAACTTCTTCCCTTCAATATCCCTCTTCTCACTTTTTATCTGAGCTATGCAACCGATCCCTTCGTGTCCTATAATCAGAGGTAGAGGAGTCCGAGAATCTCTCCCGCTCCACATATAATGCACATCAGAGCCGCATACTCCCGCGGCCTCTATCTTCACCAAAATATCGCTATCTTCCAACCTGGGAATATCAAATTCTCTTATCACCAGAGGCTTCGAGAACTCCACCATAACTGCGGCTTTAGCTTTCATCATTTAACACCTCAGATATCGAGATGGGGATTCTACACTCATTAGATTTTATAGCCGCTCGAACTACCGCTAGAGCTAACAATGCCTCCTCACCACTTACCTCTGGCTTGGCAAAAGAGCGAATGGATTCCGCAAAATCAGTCAACTCCTCCGATCTGGTATCAATTTCCTCGGTGGGGATCCTTCTTCTCCTATCCGATCCCACTTCTTTAATATACAGCTTGTTTCCATCCTCGCAATAGAGATTAGCCCGAGTCCCGTATAGGTTAACATAGAACAGAGAAGGGGTAACATAATTCGATCCTAGATATCCCAAGGGACCCGAGGCAAACCTGAGAAGCACCAGAGTCACATCATTATTCTCAGCAGGAGTTGCCAGATGAGCGAAGAAGGAGGTCACTTCCTCGATATCGCCTAATAAATAGCGAAGCGTGTCTGCTTGATGAACTCCGAGTTGAAGAAGAGGACCAGATGGACACCATTTATCATAATATCTCCACTGATCAGGAGTCAATCTCAATCCTCCATTGTGGGAGAAATTCGCTTCGGCCATAATTACCTTTCCTAATACTCCTTGATCGAGCAACTCCTTCATCTTCCGATGCCCACCAAATCTCCTGGTATTATGTCCTATTGCCAATAAAACCTTGTTCTCCCTACAGGCTTCTATCATCTCCTTCGCCTCGGGAATTGTGTTAGAGATAGGTTTCTCTACAAAGATATGTTTTCCTTTAGAAGCTGTAAGCAATACTTGATCTCGATGAAAGTGATTAGGCGTTATAATAATAACTCCCTCGATCTCAGGATCATTCACGATCTCCTGTAAGTCTCTGGCTGGATAACAGCGATGTTTCTCCGCAAATTCATTCTTTATATCCTCTAAAATATCATAACAAGATAGTAATTCCAATTTATCACATTTAATTAGAGCTTGAGCTATAGCATCTCCATAGCCCCTTATTCCTACCAAAGCTACCTTTACTGAATCGAGATTCACTTTTCCTTCTCCTTAAAAAATATACTCCACATCCTTGTCAAGCCTCTCGCAAATTCGCAGGTATCAATCACTAGTCCCATTCCCTTGCAGATAATTTATATCTCGTTTTACTCTAAATTATACTGAATAACTACCAATTTGTCAACACATCCGAGTGTAGTGTAAGCATGTAAAACTCCGTGCTGGAAAATTAAACTTTCCTTAAATCACCCTCCCCCTACTAAAGGGCTTTAGTTCAATCTCAGTGTTCCCTCTCCCCTCATGGGAGAGGGATAGGGTGAGGGGGGATTTATATCTTGAACTCCCTAGCGAAAAGCTACTTAAAATCTGCTAGCACAAAATTTTAATGCTTACAAGATCAGATTTTATTTTGTATTTTTCCTACATTTATGGTAAAATAAAGAAGGAGATATTTGCATACAAGATCAGATTAAGTGGAGGGAATTAGATGTTCAAGAAAAGTGTTAAAAAGATCATAATTGGGATCTCTCTGGTGTTATTGATAGGCTGGGGGATGATGTTCTATGCCTGGGCTAGTGATAGCGAGGATATGTTACGTCCTCTTATTGACACCTTCAACCTTATCAAATCTCACTACGTCAAAGAAGTGAATAGCTCAGAACTGGTATATGGAGCGATCAAGGGGATGTTGAAGACGCTGGATGACGAGTTCAGCTATTTCTTAGACCCTGAGTCGCTTAAAGACAGTAAGGAAAGTTTGGGACAGAGCTTTGAAGGAATAGGGATCTATATCGGTATAAGGAATGATAGGCTCACGGTCATATCTCCTATCGAGGGGACTCCTGCTTATAGAGCTGGCTTGAAGTCAGGAGATTGGATCGCTGAGATCAATGGAGAACCTACTGATGATATGAACCTCGATCAGGCGATATCCAAGATAAAAGGCCCTCGAGGGACCAAGGTGACACTGGGGATAAGGAGAGGCCTAAGTCTTGAAATAAAGGAGGTTGTAATAGTTAGAGATAAGATAGATGTTCCTAGCGTAGAGGAGAAGATGATCGCTGATAACATCGGCTATATCAAGATGAGGCTCTTCGGAAGCAAAACCTCTAGGGAATTAGAGCAGGCTATACAAGAATTAGAGGCTGAAGGAATGGAGGGGCTAATCCTCGATCTGAGGAATAATGGTGGTGGCTATTTAGAAGCCGCGATTCACGTAGGTAATATCTTCCTCTCCGATAAGCCTATCGTCTATATCCAGGAGCGAAACGGGGTATCCTCTCCGATCTATGCTACTAAGAAAGCTGACCCTGATGATTATTATCTGTTAGTGCTTGTTAATGAATATTCGGCTAGTGCCTCCGAGATCGTCGCGGGAGCTATTAAGGATAATAAGCGCGGGATATTGATGGGGACTACGACCTTTGGCAAGGGAGAGGTGCAGACGATACTTTCGCTATCCGATGGCTCAGCGGTAGCCTTGACTACAGCTATGTATCTGACCCCCGCGGGTAATAACATTCATAAAGAGGGGATAGAGCCAGATATAGTATCCAAGTCTAGCGATTATTTCTTCGCGGCGCAAGGGATAGGAGAGCCTGGAAGCAAGGTGGAGATAATAGTTGATGGCGAATCTAAAGGGGTCGCAACTATAGATGAGGAGGGAACATTCGTTCTTCAGGATGAGATTCCCTTTGAACCTCAGGAGGAGTTGGAGAAGAAGGATAGTCAACTCCAAGATGCTATTAAGTGGATGCAAGCTAAGATAGAAGAGGGAAGTCTAAAGGTCGCCAAGGAAGAGGATAAATAAGAGGGAACATAATCAAGCCCCTCTCTTGATAATTCCCCTCCCTTGATGGGAGGGGGTTAGGGGAGGGTGATATAAATAGAACTGCAACAAGAGATCGATCTAGGGAGGAAACTTTATAATTTCTGCCGAGGTCGATCTCTTTTTATTCCTCCGCTTTTACCAAAGGCGAGGGAATGAAGTGCATTCCTCCTTCATAATCCTGTCTTGTCGCTCTACCTGTTCAGCTGAAGATGTAAACATACCAACAGTTGAGGTGAACTCCTTCATATATGACTACCCCCAATATCAACTAATCTTGATCTTGATAAATGGCATTCAGATTGTAGCGAGCATAATCATCATCAGGATTAATCTCGAGAGCAGTTTTAACTCAGAGATAGCTTCCTCTAGCTTCCCTTGATCTTTATAAGCAATCCCTAGACCGGTATGAGCAGAACCATAATTAGGATCGATCTTGATAGCAGTTTTATACTTGGAGATAGCCTCCTCTAGTTTCCCTTGATTATAATAGGCATCCCCTAGATTGTTATGAGCTAAAACATAATTGGGATTGATCTTAAGAGCAAGCTTATACTCCGAGATAGCTTCCTCCAGCTTCCCTTGAGCTCGGTAGGCATTCCCTAGATTGTTGTGAGCATCAGCATAATCGGGCTTGATCTTGATGGCAATTTGAAACTCCAAGATAGCCTCCTCTAGCTTCCCTTGGGCTTTATAGGCATTTCCTATATTGTTGTGAGCGTGAACATAATCAGGATCGATCTTGAGAGCAAGTTCATACTCGGAGATAGCTTCCTCTAGCGAACCTTGAGCTTTATAGGCATTCCCTAGATTGCGGTGAGCCAAAGCATAATCAGGATCGATCTTGAGAGCAAGTTCATACTCGGAGATAGCTTCCTCTAGCGAACCTTGAGCTTTATAGACATTCCCTAGATTGTTGTGAGCTTGAAAAAGATCAGGATCGATCTTGAGAGCGAGTTTATACTCGGAGATAGCTTCCTCTAGCTTCCCTTGAGCTCTATAGGCAATCCCTAGACTATTGTGAGCATAAGCATAATAAGGATCGATCTTGAGAGCGAGTTTATACTCAGAGATAGCTTCCTCTAGCGAACCCTGAGCTCTATAGGCAAGCCCTAGATCGTTGTGAGCTTGAGCAAGATCAGGATTGATTTTGATAACAGTTTGAAACTCGGAGATAGCCTCCTCTAGCTTACCTTGATCAGTGTAGGCAAGCCCTAGATTGCCATGAGCATAAGCATCATCAGGATTGATCTTGATAGCAGTTTTATACTCGGAGATAGCTTCCTCTAGCTTTCCTTGCTCAGCATAAGCAAGCCCTAGATCGCCATGAGCTTCAGCAAGATCAGGATTGATTTTGAGAACAGCTTTATACTCCAAGATAGCTTCCTCTAGCTTTCCTTGCTCTTTGTAGGCATTCCCTAGAAAGGTATGAATATAAGCATCATCAGGCTTGATCTTGAGAGCATTTTTATACTCGGAGATGGCTTCCTCTAGCTTTCCTTGCTCAGCATAAGCAAGCCCTAAATTGCTATGAGCATCATCATAATCAGGATTGAGCTTGATAGCAGTTTGCCACTCAGAGATAGCTTCCTCTAGCTTTCCTTGAACACCGTAGGCCTTCCCCAGACCGAAGTGAACTTCAGCAAGATCAGGATTGAGCTTGTCGGCAGTTTGGAGCTCGGAGATAGCTTCCTCTAGCTTTCCTTGAATAAAGTAGATAAGTCCTAGACCGGCGTGAACAACAGCATCATCAGGATCGATCTTGAGAGCAGTTTGAAACTCCAAGATAGCTTCCTCTAGCTTACCTTGATCTTCGTAAGCAAACCCTAAATTGCGGTGAGCATCAGCATAATCAGGTTTGATCTTGATAGCGAGTTTATACTCAGAGATAGCTTCCTCTAGCTTACCTTGAGCTCTGTAGGCAAGCCCTAGATTGAAGTGAGCAAAAGCATCATCAGGCTTAATCATCACTTCTCACCTTCTCTCTCGCTTTCAAGCCTATCCCTCAGTTATGTTCTTAATAGCATCTTCGACTATCTGAATCTGTCTCTCCGCTCCTAGTTCCTTGAATATTGATAAGGAGGCTTGAAGATACTTTAAAGCCTCCTCCCTCTCCCCTAGATCTCTATAAATCAGTCCAATGTTTCCCAACTGATTCGCCTCTTTTTCTCCATCTCCTAGCTCCCTAGCGATCCTTAATGCTCCCTTAAAATATTCTATAGCTTTCTCATCCTCTCTCAGATCAGTATAAGCATTTCCTATATTATTGTAAGTTTGATAATCAGGCTTGATCTTGAGAGCAGTTCGCCATTCGGAGATAGCCTCCTCTACCTTCCCCTGCTCGTAGTAGGCATCCCCTAGATTGGCGCGAGCATAAACATAATCGGGATCGATCTTGAGAGCGGTTTGGAACTCCAAGATAGCGGACTCTAGCTTTCCTTGATCGAAATAGGCATTCCCTAAGTTATAGTGAGGATAAATGTAATCAGGCTCGATCTTGATAGCGGTTTTATACTCCGAGATAGCTTCCTCCAGCTTCCCCTGATCGTAGTAGGCATCCCCTAATCTGTTATGAGTATAAGCGTCATTGGGATAGAGATTGATAGCATTCTTATACTCGGAGATGGCTTCCTCTAACCTCCTTTGCTCATAGTAGATATCCCCTAGACCGAGATGAGCATAAGCATAATTAGGGTCGATCTTAAGGGCGAGTTTATACTCCGAGAAAGCCTCCTCTACCCTACCTAGATCGTAGTAGGTATTACCTAGGCTGTTATGAGCGCCTGCATTATAAGGATCGAGCTTGATGACAGTTTGAAATTCCGAGACAGCGGACTCTAGCTTCCTTTGAACAACATAGGCATTCCCTAGACTATTGTGAGCAGAAACATAACCAGGGTTGATCTTTATAGCGGTTTGCCATTCGGAGATGGCTTCCTCTAATTTCCCTTGCTCAAAATAGACACGCCCTAGATTGTAGTGAGCTAAGGCATAATCAGGATATATCTTTATAGCGGTTTGAAACTCCGAGATAGCCTCCTTAAGCTTCCCTTGATTATAATAGATATCTCCCAGATTGTTGTGAGCTTGAACATAATTAGGATCGGTCTCGATAGCAGTTTGCCACTCGGAGATAGCCTCATCTAGCCTCCCTTGAGTCCGGTAGGCAAGTCCTAGATTGTAGTGAGCTAAGGCATAATCAGGATATACCTTTATAGTGGTTTGAAACTCCGAGATAGCTTCCTCTAGCCTCCCTTGTCCATAGTAGGCACTCCCTAGATTGATGTGAGTGCTAGCATCATCAGGCTTGAGCTTAAGAGCGAGTTTATACTCGGAGATAGCTTCCTCGAGCTTGCCTTGATCATAGTAGGCATTCCCTAGATTATAGTGATCCTCAGCATCCATAATATCAACACCTTTCAATATCAACTAATCCTTATCTTCCTCGTAATACCATACTTCTCTATCCTATTCCGCAGAGTATTCCTGCTTATCCCCAATAGGCGCGCCGCCCTAACCTGATTCCCTCCTGTCTTCTGGAGAGCCTTCAGGATCAAGATCCTCTCCACCTTTGCCATCACATCCGTGTTCTCACTCACGAAAGCCTCATTTAGAGCCTCCTCCAGAAGCTCCTCCATAGATCTCCTATTTCTGGTTCCCACTCCTATATCTGGTGGTATCTGCAAATCCTCACTGCTCAAGGACGAGGTCTTAGCCAAGATCACCGCTCGCTTCAAGCAGTTTTCCAGCTCCCTGACATTTCCCGGCCAATCATATTGCATCAGCTTATCCATCGCCTCTATGTCAATACTTCGGATCGATTTCCCCAGCTCTTGACCGAACTTCTTCAGGAAATATTTGACTAGCTCTGGTATATCCTCCTTCCTCTCTCGGAGGGGAGGAAGATGAATCGAGATCACGTTCAGCCTATAATATAGATCCTCTCTAAATCTACCCTCTTGGATGGCTTTCTCCAAATCCCTGTTAGTAGCCACTATCAATCGCACATCAACCTTGATGAGATCACTTCCTCCCAGCCTAGTGAACTCTCCCTCCTGGATAACTCGCAATATCTTCGTCTGAGTGGAGAGAGACATATCCCCTATCTCATCGAGGAACATAGTTCCTCTATCGCTCTGCTCGAACTTGCCGATCCTCCTCTCCCTCGCTCCGGTGAAAGCTCCTCTCTCATACCCGAATAGCTCCGATTCGAGCAGGGTATCGGGGATCGCCGCACAGTTCACTGCGATGAAAGGCTTACTTGCTCTTCTGCTGTGCTGATAGATGGCTCGCGCAAACAACTCCTTCCCGGTTCCACTATCTCCTCGTATGAGGACAGTTACATCCTTCTCTGCTATCTGACCGATCATCTTGTAAACCTTTTGCATCTCCTGAGAGTTCCCGATGATCACATCTCCTCTACCCTCGCCCTCCCCTATAGGAGGATAGGCGACCATCCTCTCCATCGTTTCTTTACTAGCTAAAGCCTTCTCGATCGTCTCCTTCATCCAGGGGACATCGAAGGGCTTCAAGGTATATTCATAAGCCCCCATCCGCATCGCTTCGATCGCGGTATTCATCGTTCCGTAGGCGGTCATTACGATCACTGGGAGCTTGACATCGAATTCTTTTATCTGCTCAAGGGTCTGCAATCCCGTCATCCCCGGAAGCTTTATATCCATTATGACCAGCTCAGGATCGCTCTCCTCGAGCTTCGTCAAAGCCTCCTCTCCCGATTCGGCTGATATTATCTCATAATCATCGGCTAATATCCTCTTAAAAGAGTAGTGAACATTAGGTTCATCATCAACTATTAATATCCTTTTCATTATCCCCTCTCTCGATAGGCAAGATTATGGTGAAGGATGTCCCAACTTCTGGCTCGCTAGCGACCTTGATCTCTCCTTTATGTTGTTCTATTATCCTATGCACTACTGATAATCCTAATCCCAATCCGCCACTTTTGGTGGTGATAAAAGGCTCGAATATCTTCCCCTTGATCTCAGGCGGAACGCCCGATCCATTATCCGATATCTCGATGGACACTGAGTTACTATTTTCCCTTGTAGATATCCTAAGTGAACCTCCCGCGGACATAGCATCAATAGAATTCAAAAATAGATTCAAGAATACCTGTCCCATCTTATCGGGATCAGCGTTTATAAGGGACAGAGGTGAGATATCTTTCTCCAAAGCGATCTTCCTTCGGCTGAGGCGGTGCTCGACCAGCGATAGAGCGTTATTCAGAACTCGATTGATGTCTATATATTGAGGCTCTGAATCCTTGGGACGAGCGTAATCCAGAAATTGAGTTATGATCCTATTTATGCGATCGATCTCTCCCTCGATGATCTCGACATCCTTTGCATTGCTCTCCTTGAGAGGATGAAGTAACATCTTGATAATAGTTAGGGGATTCCTGATCTCATGAGCCACTTCAACCCCTAGCTCTCCCATCATTCCGAGCTTCTCAATCTGCCGAATCTCCTCTTCTAAAGCCATCATCCGCTCATACAATCTCGCGTTCTCGATAGCGATAGCGGATTGATCGGCGAAGCTGGAGAGCAACTGAATCTCCCCCTGGTTAAACTCATGTTGAGTGGATTTATAGACATTGATAACTCCGATAATCCTATCCTTAACCATAAGAGGCACCGAGAGGAGAGAACACAATCCCTCCTTTTTTGCCAATTCTGGATATCTATAGCCAGGGACTTGACGAACATCAAGAGCAGTTAGAGGTCTCCTCGTCTCCACAACTCTCCCGATTAAACTCTCATCAACTTTAAGATTTGGCTTCCCAATATAGGCTGGGCTTCCTCCGTAAACGACCCTGATGACCAGTTCAGTTCCATCCTCGTTAAGCAACATCAACGAACAGATCTTGGTCTTCATAATATAAGCGGTTCGCTCTATGATCTCAGCTAGGATCTCCTCCAGATTCATCGTCCCGATTATTATCTTGCTTATATCTGCTAAAGCTGAAAGCTCATTCATCCTGCGATTCAAGGCATCGTAAAGTTTGGAGTTTTGAATGATCATCGCGGAGTGGGAAGCCAAGGTGGTGAGGGATTCCAAATCCTCCGTTGTGAAAGCGTTGAGTTCAGTGCTATTAACATTTGCTACTCCAATGACTTCACCTTCTATGACTAGAGGGACCGCCAACTCCGATTTTATGTCTGCATCGACATTGACATATCGCTCATCCTTAGTGACATCGGGAATAAGCAGAGGTTCTCCAGTCCTCGCGACCCAACCGGTGATCCCCTCCCCGATCCTCAACTCATTCACCCCGATAGCCTTATCAAATCCGCAAGCGACCTCTAGTTTAAGCATATTCGATTCTTTATCGATTAGACGAAGTGATCCGCTGGTAGCTCCACTGATCCTAACCACGGCTTCGATGATCGTGTTTAGGATCTTCTTAGGTTCCATAGTGGAGGAAGTGATGATCCTGCTTAGTTCGTATAGATTCGTTAGTCTTGATTCTTCAGATCTCACTAATTGTTTCATATCGGAAACTCCCATTAGTTTCCCCCTCACCCT
>CAZSTA010000128.1:0-10511 GCA_964609495.1 uncultured bacterium
CTATATTCTCCGTAATTACGTGTAGGATTGATCGTATAGGAGTTAAAAGCCAAGCGAGAAAATCCAGAGGCCCTGCTACCCAGCCAGAGATCCCACCAGCATATTGGACCGCTATCGATTTGGGAACGATCTCGCCCCAGATTATCACTAGAAAGGTCATTATCACTATAGCGATCTCAACTCCTCGACTACCCAATAATTTTATAGCTACCGAGGTGGTGAGAGATGTAGCCGCTATATTCACTAAAGTATTGCTAAATAGGATAGTAATTAGAGCCCTACTAGGAGAGAGCAATAACTTTGCTATTCTCGCTCCTTTGACCTTATTTCTCTTCTCAATACTTTTGATCTGAATCTTGTTTAGGGAAAAGAGAGCGGCCTCTGAACCAGAAAAAAATGCTGAAAGCATTAAAAGAAAAAGCAACACCGAAAATTGTAAGGCTAATATTCCCGAACCTTCCACCATATTAGGGGGAGGAATCCCCCCTCTACCCCTCCTATTTTATTTATAGTATCATCTTGAATAAAAGGAAAATTCCTAATTCTGGTAACTTTCTAACCTTATATATTTTGGGAAGCGAAGGTTACCAGAACACTTGAGTTTTATTGCCGGCAAAAGTTCCCTTTTCTATTTAGGGAAGCCCCTGGCTCTCTTTAATCTCTCCCTCCTCCGAGGGAATCCTTATACCCTGGACGTTTACATTTACCTCTACAACTTCTAAGCCAGTTATATTCCTTACGGCTTCTCTGACATTGTTCTGAACTTTGGTCGCCACTTGGGGGATATGAGAGCCATACTCGACTATTATGTTCAAATCTATCACAGACTCTTTATCTCCGGCTTCCACCTTTACTCCTTTAGTCAAATTTTTCTTTTTTAACAGCTCAGCTATATCCCCAGATATCCCTCCACTCATCCCAGCCACCCCTGGGACCTCTAAAGTAGCTATCCCAGCAGTTATAGCTATTACTTCATCCGCAACTTTGATGATACCTAAACTCTCCTTCCCTTCCTCCTCAGAATTATCGCTCTTATTAATCTCGCTCTCCATCTTCACTCCCCTTTCCTTCTCCACTCCTCAGTATCTCATTTATTCTCTCCTTCAGCTCCTGAAGGCTAAAGGGTTTAACTATATGCTCTTCTGCTCCCACGCTAAAGCTTATCTTCTTATATACATATTCACCCTTGACAGTTAAAATGATTACAGGTATCTCCTTGGTATCCTCTCTAGCTTTTAGCTCGTGAAAGACTTCGTATCCATCCTTCTTAGGCATCATTATATCTAAGACGATGAGATCAGGCTTCTCCTCCTTTGCTATCTCGATCGTCTCTTCCCCATCTGTGGCCATTACTACCTCATATCCATCGCTTTCCAGAGAAAACCTGATAATATTCCTAATATGTTCCTCATCATCAGCGATCAATATCTTCTTCTTCCCTATTATCTTCTTCCCTATTAAGGTATCATTCATGTAATTATCCTCCTCGAAGCCGAAACTTAAGTCCCTGTTCATCAGGCGATATACTCCTTCTATTGTATTTAAGTGGCGGACGAAGCATGTAAAACTTTGTGCTGGGGAATATGATTCTCCCCCTCACCCTATCCCTCTCCCACGAGGGGAGAGGGAACATCGAGATAAACTCGCTCTCTTCATTTTCCCCTCCCTTGAACGGGAGGGGCTAGGGGAGGGTGATTTATATGAATTCAAGGTCTGATCTGATCTCAAACATCTCCTATCGTATTTAAGTGGCGGAAGTGTGTGGGAATCGAACCCACCACGGACTTACTTAGAGCCCGCTACTGGATTTGAAGTCCAGAAGGTCCACCAGGGCCTATCCACTTCCGCTATCTATCTTAGAGTTCTTTTGTTACCAACCCTCCTTGTGAGAGAGAGTTCGTCGAAGTACTCCAACAAAGGTAGAGCATATTTGCGGCTAGTCTTCAATATATCCCTGAACTCTCCTAATGATATCTCCCCCTTAGAGGAGATCTCTTTTAAAAGAAGGTCCTTAGCCTCCTCTATAGCCTCTCGATGGAAAGATACTTCGGATGATACTTTGACCAAAATCTTCCTCTCGGACAATAATTGGACGATCTCCTCGATCTCCTCTTCTCCAAAGTTAAGCTCATCCTTTATATCCTCTATGCTAGGAGGGGAAAATTTATCAGTTAAAAATCTCCTCTCTATCTCCTTCTGAAGTTGCTCTTGAGCAGGAGAGAGACGGATCTTATGTTCTGAAAGCCTCACCAGATTCCCCTCCTCCTTTATCTTCCCCTCCTCTTCCATCTGCGATAATATCCGTCCAAATATGCGAAGGTCTAGTGCTACCTTATTAGCCAACTCTGATTGGGATATCCCCACTTTAAGGGGGTTGATAGTATGAAATTGCGTCATTATGTCTATTATCTTCCCCGCTATATCCTCATAAGTTTCATTCAATATAAATAAACGGGAGGTATCTTTGTCCAGAGCCTTTATTTTCCCCTTAACCATCAACGTATCGAGAGCATCAGCTACTTCACCCTTAGTCAACCCACTTCGTTTAATTAACTCTTTCTCTGTCAGGGGATATCTCCTTGTTTCTCTAAGTATCTGTTCCAATAGTTGTTGAGGAGAACCACTCTCTTTAACAAGTAATCCCTTTATTATCTCCTGCTTAAACCTCTTATGCTTAGGGGGATTGCTCTCTAAGACCGTTCCCCCTCCTATAGTTCTCATCGGGGAATAACTGCGGATCACATATCTATCTCCCCTTTGGGTTACCAATTCCGCTTCCAAGCGAAATTGAACTAAAGCAGAATCGCCAGGTTTCAATTCCTCTTTATCTATGAGAGAAATCCTACCCATTATCTCGCTCGTCCCTAAGTGAACTCTGACCCTAGCTCTGTTGACGAGGGGTTTAGGGGCACTCGGAAGAAGTTCAAGCCTAGCGGTGAACATATAGGTTGGCTCTAGATAATCAGGGGTGGCAAGAACATCACCTCTTGTTACCTCCTCTTTAGCTATCCCTGCCAAGTTGATAGCAGTCCTCTGACCTTCAAAGGCCTCCTCTACATCTTTATTATGAGTTTGAATACCTCTAACCCTGGCTTTCTTCCCCTTCGGTAATATCTCGACTATATCACCGATCTTTACCAAACCCGATATCAGCGTTCCGGTAAGCACTGTTCCGAAACCCAGAACAGTGAAGACGCGATCGATAGGAAGACGAAAGAATCCCTTGTTATCGCGTGGCTTCAACTTAAGAGCTACCTCATCGAGTTTCATTAGAAGCTCTGATATACCCTGCCCCGTCACCGCTGATGTCTCTACGATCGGCGCATTCTCTAATCTGCTAGCTTTCAGTTCGTTGCGAATATCCTCCTTTATATATTCAAGCCATTCCTCATCTACTATATCTATCTTCGATAGGGCTACCAATCCACTTCTTATCCTCAACAACTCTAAAATATCCAGATGCTCCCTGGTTTGAGGCATAAAACCCTCATCTGCCGCGATGACTAACAGCGCTAGATCTATACCACTAGCTCCGGCCAACATATTTTTGATGAAGCGTTCATGCCCCGGAACATCTACTATACCTGCTCTCAAACCGCTGGGAAGGTCCAGATAGGCAAAACCTAAATCTATGGATATGCCTCTTTTCTTCTCCTCAGGTAACCTATCCGTATCAATCCCAGTTAGAGCAGAGATTAACGCAGTCTTACCGTGATCGATATGCCCCGCAGTGCCTATTATTATATGTTTATCTTCCATCAGCTAAATCAATATCTAAAATTCTCATGATAAGGCTCTTGCTTCTGAAAAAGCCTAACTAACGCTAAACCTACTACGAAACCCCCTATATGGGCAAACCAAGCTACTCCTCCGCCCTGCTCAACCGAAGCTGTTAAGGAAAGAATCCCACTGAAGAATTGGATGATTATCCAAAATCCCAATACATATAAAGCGGGTATCTCCACTAGACGAATGAAATATCCCAGGAAAAGCAAAGTTAGGACCCTAGCTCTAGGGAAGAGCAGGAGATAAGCTCCGAGAACACCAGCTATAGCTCCACTTGCCCCTATCGATGGGATCTGAGAATTAGGTCCGCTAAGGATATGAGCTAGGCTTGCCCCCACTCCACATATAAGATAGAAGATGACAAATCTAAATGGTCCCATTATATCCTCGATATTATTCCCAAATATCCAGAGATAAAGCATATTACCAGCGATATGGACGAATCCAGCGTGCATAAACATCGAGGATAATATCGTAAGGTAGATGGGACTGGGTCCTGGCATATGGTATATTATAGTTTGCCCATAGCGAACTGGATTGACAAGATCGACATTATGAACTATCTCATAGGGAGTAGTTCCCCAAGAGGCGATAAATAAGTTGAGTCTATCCCCTAAAGCAAGCTCATATAAGAAAACCAATACATTAATGGCTATGATCGCTATAGTAGCTACCGGGATATTTCGCGTGGGATTATTATCTTTCAAAGGAATCATAAGAATACCCCCAAAGCGGAGATTATCTCCTCAACTTCATCCTCAAAGACAGTTCGTAGGTCTAATAGCAATTTATCAGCGGAGATTCGGGCGAGAATAGGAGGATCGTTAAATCTCAGTTTCATCTCTAACTCGTTCACCGAAGAATGTTTAGGGACGATGCCCACCAATTTAGTCGGTATGTCTGCCGTCGGGCAACTCCCCCCTCCTATCCTAGAGCAACCATCGAGCATCTCTATATCCGCTCTATCTCCCACCTTCTCCTTTAGACGATCTATAAACCTAGAAAGTTTATTTGTGATATCGGGGAGAGATATAGATATCATATTCCATACGGGGATAGCCTCTATTCTCTTCTCCAAGTATAATCTAAGGGTAGCTTCTAAAGCAGCTATGGTCAACTTTCCCACTCGAAGGGCTCGGAGGAGATGATTTCGCTTCATCCTCTCGATATACTTCCTCTTACCAGCTATTAATCCGCACTGAGGACCACCCAGAAGTTTATCACCGCTACAGGTGATTATATCAGCTCCTGCTCTCACACTATCAGTAAGCAGAGGCTCCTCGCTTAAACCGTATCCCCTTAGATCTGATAAAGCTCCGCTACCTAAATCATACATAATTGGGATGGATCTTCTCTTTCCTAGCTCGACCAATTCATTTGGAGAAACGGAGGCGGTAAAACCTATGATATGAAAATTGCTAGTATGAACTTTAAGTAATAAGGAGGTATTCTCCGATATAGCTTCCTCGTAATCCCTGAGGTAGGTCTTATTCGTGGTTCCCACCTCTACTAATTCGGCAGAGCTCTTCTTCATAACCTCGGGGATACGGAACGAACCCCCGATCTCTATCAACTCTCCCCGAGATACTATTACCTCCCTCCCCTTAGCTATAGTATCCAAAGCCAGAAGCACTGCGGCGGCATTGTTATTAACTACTAAAACATCCTCAGCCCCGGTAAGTTTTACAAGTAACCTTTCAAGCGAAGCATATCTTGACCCACGCTGGCCCTGATTAAGATCGAACTCCAGATTAGTATAGCGACCTGCTGTTTTATCTAGCTCCTCGAGAGCTTCCTTGCTCAGAGGGGCTCTCCCTAGATTGGTATGCAATATCACCCCGGTAGCATTTATTAATCTCCTAAGAGATATTCTATCCTCTCTCTCCAACTCGTCTTCAATGAGATATAACATATATTCACAGGATAAATCGATCCTATCTAATTCACTCTCCTGACTTTCGAAGATACTCTGCCTGATCTTCCCTAATATCGAGCGCGTCGCCTCTACTAACTCTTGATGATCGCTAGAGGGGTTTCGCGATTTTAACCTGCCCACCAGCTCATTTACTGCTGGTAATCTTCTCAGGTAAATTTTTCTTTCCGATTTCATATCAAAAGGAGTATCAGAATTGTTATCGCTAAAGTTGGTAGAATAAAGCAACCAAACCTCTTCGCTATTCCCAAACCCTTGGGATTCCTTTTCCAAGAAGGGGAGGCTAATAACTTGTTGGCTTTCTTCATCTCATCTACTGCCTGACCGAACTTCTTCTGCTTTCGATATATTACTGCTAGGTTATTATGAGGAGTTGGATAATTAGGCTCTAACTGGATCGCTTTGTTATAGCACTTTATAGCCTCCTCATAGTTCTCCTCCTCCTTGCATATATTACCCAAGTTATTGTAAGCTCTTGCGAACTCAGGATCCATCTCTATTGCCTGCTCAAACTTTCTTCTCGCCTGATCGAACATCCCTTGCTCGGCATAGATAATGCCCAACTTATTATGACCCAGAGGAGATCCTGGATCCAGCTCGATCATTCTCCTGAATTGAGTTTCAGCTAATTCATATTCCTTTCGCCAGAGACACATCTCTCCTAATCTTAGTATCTCTAATATTTGCTTCTTTTGCTCATTTCTATCTTCTTCGTTGTTCATATCTATCGAACTGAAATCCCCTCACAATTTAGGCTCAATGAAACCCTCTATTAGAGAGATTCTGAGTTTTAACAAGAAGCATTCTCTACCTAAATATAACATACTTTCCCGCAAATTTCAAGTAATTTTCGGGTAGAGGATAATCGAAGCTCTCCCAGAGGGGAAGGGATCCTCCCCTCTACCCATCTTATATTATTAGTTCGATGGAATCAGAAGAGCTTCAGTAGATCACAAAGTTTAGATTTTATTCACTGACAAATACATTTTGCAGTTGAAAATCATCGAACTTTTTCGGAAGAGAAACTGTTTTGTCTCGATTTTAGAATAGACTACCAGAAAAAGGGACGAAGATTATCCACCTTTAGAATCTGCTGAGATTACTTAATGGCAACGTATTATTCGTGTCTATGAGAGAGAAACCAGTTGTATAGATCCTCTCCCTCATATACACGCGTCCAAGCATTATGCCCTAGATCCTCGTGTATGGTCAAGCGAACTGTCTTGTGCCCTGCTTTCTCAAGAGCATTCGCCATTGTGTAGATCCACTGTGGTTTAACAAGGGAATCCCGTCCACCTTGAAAGATCCAAATGGGCATATCTACTTCTGCAAGTCGATGGGCAAGTTCTGGATTTCCACCTCCACAGATAGGTGCGATTGCTGCCCAGCGATCAGGATGGCTTGTTGCCATATACCAAGTGCCATAACCGCCATAGCTCAGGCCGGTCAGGTAAACACGATCCTGATCTGCACGATAATCGCGCAGTGTCGCATCGACCATGTTCAGAAGATCCTGTTCACATCTCTGCCAACCGTTTATTGCCCCTTCCTTTCCCCAAGCTTCTGTTGTTCCAGAAGGGGTATTATCCGGTGCGCGTGTCATAGGCTGATCAGGTCTCTCTTCATCCAGGCGCGGTGGCACACCGGATAGAAGGCGCTTCGGCTTTGGGGATCCTTCGCGCAAACGAGCCTGATCATGCATACCAAACACTGGTAGCTGTGGTCCGATCATAATAAATGGAAGGTCTCTGCGTTGAATCCAGGCTTCTCCAAGCGGACCGTGTAGTAATACGTAATCCAGATCCTCTAACCCGTCCCCACGTTCTCCTCCACCGTGAAGAAACAGAATCACAGGCCAGAGTTTTTCTCTTTCTGTTTCGTATCCTGTGGGCAAATACAGAAAATACTCTCGTTGTTGGTTCGTAGCCATACTTTGATAAGACTTCCTCAGCAATTGCGCTTCAGATTTTTGCTCACCTGCGATTGCCATCACCGAACCCTCCCGTTTTGATTTTGAAGGCATATTTTGTATATACATTCCCTGGATGAAATTCTACCTTTGATTTCACCTCCTTGTTTTTCAAATAGTCCATCAAGTGGACTTTTTATAGATGCCCAGTAGATCGCAAAGTTTAGATTTTATTTACTGACAAATCCATTTGGAAGAGAGACTGTTCTGTTTCGATTTTAAATAGACTATCAGAAAAGCTGAGATTACTTAATTTACCTCACTTCTTCTTTTTCTCTTTCTTCTCCTTCTTCTCCTCTTTCTTTTCCTCCTGCTTAATAAGCCCCTTCTTCTTGCCTTTTCCCTTCCAACCCTTAACTTTAGCTATCTCCAATTTCTTCACTCTACCACTCTTTACATCTATAGTCAATTTGATCGGAGCCCCTGGTTTTAATAGCAATATCTTACCTAGGAGCTTAGCAGAGATCGGAAGATAAATCTCTTCACCCTTATAGCTAACAACTAAAAGGGGAGGAGTTACACTGGTATTGACTTCAATAAAATTCGCAACGATCTTAGGTTTAAGGATATTCACTATCACTGGAGTGATAGATATCTCCTCTGGGCTCTCATAATCGACGATTATTATCTCTTCATAAGCGATTGTGGGTTGCTCCATCCTTATCTCTACCATCTTCTTAGTGGTATCATCTATGGATATATCTATCGGAGCACCTATCTCATACTGTTTAAGTTCAATAAGAGCATCCTTAGTTAGAGGGATATCTATATAATCACCCTCATGAAGCACAGTAATCTTGGGACTAGTGATCTCGATATTGATCTCCGCGATTATTCCAATGATCTGGGTATCCTCGGTCTCCACAACGGGAGCTTCGGCAGGATTAATCGCTATATCAGCCATAGCAGAGGTTGGAAAGGAAAAGAGGCTGATGACAACTGATGCTAATATCAAATATCTTCTCATCTGTTTTGTTCACTCCTTTCCATCAATTAGGTAAAAGAGGGACGGAAAATTATCCCCTTTAAGCTTAAATTATACACTTTGTGATCTACTGAGCTTCAACTTCATCCCTCAAATCACGATCACATCTCCTCCAAACTAGCGGTTACACTAACTTGCTGACCAGCTTTCACGTATATACTTTCCACCCAGGCTTTATAATTTGGCTTAGTTATCACTATCTGATGAACTCCCTGAGCCACATTTTCAATGGTGATAGGAGTATTACCTACCTCGCTACCATCCAAAAATATTCTGCCTCCTCGAGGAACAGAGGAGATTGATATCGAGCCATCTTTGGCGATCTCCACTAACTCAACGGTGTAAGATACGTTCTGACCAGGGGGTATATTCGCCTTTCTGACCCAGTCCAAATATCCTTCCTTAGAGACTCTTATTATATGTTCACCTCGGGAAACCTTGATTCTATCAAGGGGAGTGTTTCCTAATAGGCGCTCATCTAAGAAGATTGTAGCCCCTGATGGAATAGAAGCCAGGCTTAGATATCCGCTTTCCACCCCACTAGGAGTAAGCACAGCATCAATATAGACGGTCTGTCCAGCTTTTACCTCGACACTTCTCTGCCAGGCCCTATACCCCTCCATCCTTATCTCAATTTCGTATCTTCCCGCCTCGACTTTCTTCTCCAACTTGGTTCTTCCTATCATCGCTCCGTTCCAGTAAAGATCAGCTCCTCGAGGCTGGGAATCGACCGATACTATCCCCTGATAGACCTCGGGATAAGTTGGATTCAGTATGATATGGATTGAATTGGGAATATCAGCTTTAATGGTAATACTACTCTCCCACCTATTATATCCATCCTTGAGGATATCAAGGCGATGAAGTCCGACAGATATATCATATAGAGCTAAAGGAGTATTCCCCACATACTTCCCATCTAGGTAAATTTGCGCTCCCTCAGGATCTGAGGTCAGCTCTACCCGTGTTTTAGCTTTCTTCTCTTCGGTGATGCTGGGAATGGGAACAACCTGACTGAATCTCTCCCTCTCAGTGGAATCCATATAAGGAACAACCTGACTGAATTCCTCCCTCTCAGCGAAATCCACATGGAAGATGGTTGTATCCTCAGCCCAATCTTCCGGAGCAGTAGGTCTTATTATTTTACTGGAAGGGGCTATCGTTATTAGAGCGCCGGTATCCACCTCAAATCTGGAAAGATCGGCGATCGTCAAAGATCCTGGCTGAATAGTAGCGATTGCTTTGATTATCTCCACTCCAATAGGCTCTCTAACCTTAAATTCGAAATTAGAGCCCGATGATGGGAAACAATAGACTTCATTCTTGACTATGAAGTTATCAGTAAGATACCTATTGGGAAATATCACTTGGACTCTACCATCTGGAGTTATATCGAAGAGCGTTAGATAACAATCCTGATTAGATTTGAAATAGATGACTAGATTCTCTCCCGGCTTATAGGTAGCCATATCGCCCTTATCCACCCACACATCTATATCGAATCCTGTGGGAGAGGGATATAAAATAGTATCTTTCTCAACTGGCTCAAGAGTTAAATTGGTCTTCATATCAACCGCTATAGCGGAAGAAGATATGATAATCACCAGAAGTGAGGATAATATGGTTATTGTTAGATATTTCATAAACACTCTGCGGTTCGAAAACTCCCCTAAAAGGTAACTTTTGCTTCATAAGAAATTTAAGGTTAAAAAGTTACCTTTTATTATATGTCAAGGCACAGTCGAACTTCTAATCGTGGAGAGAAGAACCGCCCTCCTTTCCCTTAAAGAATACCTGCTTACCTATTTAGGCTAGCAATCCAGATTGCTCTTTGAAAA